>JANQHA010000671.1 GCA_028282865.1 Oligoflexales bacterium | reverse complement strand
CAGAGGTTAAAATTACTTAGACTGCTAAGAGATGCTGGTCGCACGGCTAGCCCGAGCATACTGATCTTTGATGAGCCTACCACTGGGTTAAGTGACTTTGATGTGGCTAATTTATTGGAACAATTTCAATTATTAACGAGTCTGGGGCATACTGTTGTTGTTGTTGAGCATCATCTCGGTGTATTAAAAAGCTCAGATTGGCTTATTGAAGTTGGCCCAGAGGCGGCAGATGATGGCGGTGAAATCGTTTATCAAGGGCCTCCAGTTGGTATTAAAAGCCAAGAAAGGTCGCTAACTGCGCCGTACTTAAGTTAGGAGTAGGTTATGAGCAAGTATCATTTAAGAGGCGAAGCAAAAACTTTGCATGACATCGTTGAAGCCAAGGGCTCGCGCAAGCTTTCGGTGGTGACCTGCTATGACTCAGCTTTTGCACGATTGATCGACCGAACTCCGATCGATATGGTCCTTGTAGGCGATAGCCTGGGAAACGTCATGATGGGTTATGACGACACTGTGAAAGTAACTTTGGACGACATGATCCATCACACTGCTTGTGTTTCGCGAGTCCTTCAGAGGCCATTTCTTATCTCAGATATGCCATTTTTTTCTTATAAAGTTTCAACAACCCAGGCTTTAGAATCAGCTGCACGTCTGGTGCAGGAAGGCGGCGCTCAGGCGGTGAAACTTGAGGGTGGCAGGGAAATCTCCGAGTCGGTTCAAGCCATCACCGAAGCTGGCATTCCGGTGATGGGTCATTTAGGCCTAACTCCGCAAAGTGTTCATGCATTAGGGGGCTATAAGGTACAAGGCCGAGGAAAGCAGGCAGAAAGTCGTATGATCGAAGATGCAAAAGCCCTTGAGCGAGCTGGTGCATTTGCTATCGTACTGGAGCTAATCCCAACTGAGTTAGCTGAAAAAGTTAGCTCTGAACTGACGATCCCTACCATTGGAATTGGGGCTGGGCCCGGCTGTGATGGCCAGGTTTTAGTGCTGCAAGATCTGCTGGGGTTCGACGATAGTTTTTGTCCAAAATTTTTGAAGAAATATGCTCAGATAGGCGAAATGACAGTGGCTGCTCTTTGCGAGTTTGATAAAGAGGTAAAAGATAAGTCGTTCCCTGCCTCTGAGCATGGCTTTAGCGAATAAAATATAGGGGAATCATGAGTTCTAAAAGAGATTATTACGAAATACTTCAGGTTTCTAAAACCGCTGCGGATGGCGAAATAAAGAGTGCTTATCGCAAGCTTGCGCTTCAGTTCCACCCTGATCGTAACCCCGGTGATCAGAAAGCTGAGGAAAGTTTTAAAGAAGCAGCTGAAGCCTACGAAGTTTTATCTGATCCGCAAAAGCGAGCGACCTACGATCGTTTTGGTCATCAGGGTTTATCGGGGCAGGGATTTTCTGGATTTCAAGATGCCAGCGATGTGTTCTCTAGTTTTAGCTCTATATTCGAGGATTTTTTTGGCTTCGGTGGTGGCTCTAGTGGGGCCCGCCGTGGAGCGGACTTACGCTATGACCTGTCCATAGAGTTTGAGGAAGCTGTCTTTGGTATTGAAAAAGAAATCGAATACGAGAAGTCAAGTGATTGTGAAACTTGTGATGGAACAGGTGCTAAACCGGGAACTAGACCAAAAGAGTGCCAAACTTGCGGTGGTGCCGGGCAGGTCCGAAGATCGCAGGGGTTCTTTTCGGTGGCGACCACTTGCCCGAGTTGTCGAGGAGCAGGTTCGATTATTTCAGATCCTTGTAAAGATTGTCGAGGTCAGGGCACAGTGCATAAATCTAAGACGCTGCAGGTCAAGATTCCCGCAGGCGTCGACAATGGTGTCAGACTGAGGGTAGGTGGTGAAGGGGACGCCGGAAGTGGTGGTGGGCCAAACGGTGATCTTTATGTGGTTCTTCATGTCAACGAAAGCGAGAAGTTTGAACGTGAAGAAAACGATATTATTTTAAACCAAGCGATAGGTATGGTTCAGGCTGCATTAGGCTGTGAAATAAAAGTACCGACCCTCGAAGATGAAAAGACGATTGAAATTCCTGCAGGCACTCAGCATGGAACCCAAATTCGGCTGTCTGGACTTGGGGTTCCCAAGTTGCGCGGCTTGGGTCGCGGTGATTTTATCGTCGTGTTAAATGTTATCACTCCGCAGAAACTGAGCAAGAGTCAACGTGAAGCTTTAGAGAAATTTGCAGAGGTCTACCAGGAAGATTATAGCAAAGAGAACCACAAAGGTTTTTTCCAACGGGTGTTTGGTGGTGGTTAGGTTTTTTCCCGAACCTTATCAAACTGAGAGAATAGATTAGGAGTAATTCTATGAAAACTGGTCATTTGATAGCGGTTATAGCGGTTTTTCTTGCTGTAACTTCGCGACTTCCCGCGGCCGAGATTATTTCTTTGGCTCCAAAATCTAGCTGCAGTGAGGTTTTTACCATTCGCCAGGCAAAACTATTGGAAAAACTTCAGTCAGAGGCTGCTGATTCCCGTAATTTTGCTCTGCATAATCAATTAGGTGATATCCGGAAGACGCTACCGACTTACGACACCGTCCATAGCTCCTATTTTTCTTTAGAGTCAGGTGGGCTTAGGTTATTGATTGAACTCAGACCATATGGTGCAAAATATACTGGGCAACCGGGATTGAAAGCACAGGCAGAAAATATGGCTAACTTTTCTTTAGAGTTTCGCCCTGATGTTGAGAGCTATGGTTCGCAGTTTCGTGCTATTTTTGGAAATAAGCCGCTTAGGTTTGATTTATCCCACGTTCAGTATTCATCTAATGGGTGCTTTTCAGAGCTACCAGGAGTGGCGCTTAGCGTAGGCCTTGTATGGAAAGGTGCAAATAACCAAATAAAAGAAGCATTGCTAATGATATCAAGAGATACGGGGCAGGTATTTCTGTATCCCCAGCCTATAGAAACTGCAAATAATATCGTAACCGCCCTATATGAAGCTATTCGAGACTTGGGGAGAGGTGCGGTACATGAGCTGCGTAATAAGTTGGCGAAGCGTACAGGTGATTGGTACAGCGAAAGCGATGTCTTAGAGGTAAGTTGGAATGCTGGAAATCATCGTATTCCTCTTGCGCCGGTAGTCGATTGATGGCTGAATCTTTAGCCAGTTATCGTGTATAATCTAGCTCATGATGCTTAACTTAATAATAAGTACGTTTTTATCGATGGTGTTAGCTTTTAGCACCATTGCGTTCGCTTCTGAAGTTCTTAAGATGGAGAAGGCCTGCAACTTTTTAAACTTTCAGATAACTCAACCCCACCGCAGCCTTGCAAAGAAATTAGTTAGACAAAAGAAAATTTTTCGCAGTCAGCTGTTTTACGATTTTTTTTACAGTAATAGTGATTTTTTCCGGGGTGTTCTATACCGGTGGTACGGAAGAAATAGTGTCGTTGCGAGCACTTTTAGGCAGTTCCCTGAGTATTTGTGGCCTCTGTTGCTTGATCCAGGGATTGCGGCACGAACAAGTGAGTTTAAAAAATTTATTAGTCGTAATTACCCAAATAGTCAATATCCACCTCATTTAGAAATTAGGTCAGCCTTTAGTAAAACACTAGGTACAGTAAAACTTGTTCGAGGTATGTGGCTACATTCGAGCCGGTCAGCCGATAAAATTGTCAATGAGGGAATGGATCCACTAGCCTTCTTGAATTTTGACAAAAATCATAATGAAATTATCACTGCGGCGTTGCTTAATCCGCTAGACCCGCGGCTTCTTATTACGGGTGCAGAGTCTATAAAAGATATGTTGTTTTCTCGTACAAAAAATCTGACAAGTGGTGGCTATTTTCAATCTTTTTCCGAAAAGCGGTATTCTGATATTGCTATTCTTGGTGGTGCATCTCACGGTTATAACAAACAATAGCCTAGGAGTTTTTATCTGTTTTCATTTGAAGCTCCTCTCCTAGATGTTTATTATCACGATCATGCTTCTCTCAAAAGCGCTTCACAGCACATTGGAAGATTTAGCTTTGATCATGGTCGCTCTACTCCTGTCATAAGATTCAAACGAGGTATGGAGGTATTTATGTTTATGTCTGTACCTGCCGAGTGGATTACCGGATATGAAAAAATTGACGACCCCGCTGAATATATCGGAGGCCTACGAAAGCGTTAGGTGTTAAGGTCTCAGTTATAAAATAGCTGGCAAGCTCTGGGGCATACAAAAACGATAACGCCTTTTCATTCATCCAGGTTTGAAATCGAATATTTTGTCAAAAATAACTTTAGTTTTAATGTGTTGTGACTAGTTACGAAATTTTCCAGTTTTAGTGAATCTTTTCCTGGAAGGTTGATCAGGTAATTTATTTAGCTACCGCCGTGACTGTATAGCAAGTATCATCTATAATTATAATTTAGCGTTACATACTTTTCGTGTTAACTAGGGGGTTTGGACATGAGGCGATACCCAAAAATTGCTGTTAGGTTGGTAGGGCCTCTTGTGACGACTCTAGCGATTATCTTTGCTTATAGTGAATCAAGTGCAGCATTTTTATGCGATATTATTGACGATTTATCCCTTTTAAAGGAAGATTTAGAGTGGACTCGTAAAGATCTGGACTTTATGCTGGACGCCGTTCGAGGCAATGAAGTTGAAATTCGTGACCTGGGTCTCAAAAATTTAATTCTTATGAAATTAGCCGCAGAAGATCGGCGGGACCTCTGGATTTCTCTTCAGACTAAAAGTAGTGATATTTCTAGTCAGAGCTTTATCAGTCTAGGGCGGATTATTAGAGGAGATCATTCTGTTTTAAGTAAATTAAACAATGTTATCTTTGCAAAAAAACTGATTCGCACCTATTCCGGTGATAATATGGCTCTAACTTTTGAACCGGAGTTCCAAATAGCAATAATTGATGCGATCGAGAAGAAATTTCTTAGGCAAGAAGATGCGGAAAAAATAGAGGGTAATTATAATCTTATTTTAGAAGAATATCAGAGAAAACATCAAGACTCTCAAATGGAAGAGTTCCGCGTGGGTGTTTCCTATATAAGAACCAGAGAATCGATTGCTAAGCTGCAAAGTATTGTTGATAAACTGGCTTTGGTAGCCGATGGAACGCCGCGAGCCGAGATGGGAATAGAAAAAGCGGAGCTACTAGATTTCAAAAAATTTGCGCCCCTTCTAGCGGAAAGTGACATAAAACCGGTCAGAGA
>JANQHA010000485.1 GCA_028282865.1 Oligoflexales bacterium | reverse complement strand
TTGCATTTTGCTCATCGTCAGGGGGTAGACGATCTTGAACCGTTTGTCAGACGCCTCGCTAGGCTTTCAAACACCATTGATATCTACCTGACATTCCCGCGTCGGATGCTTCACTCCGTGCCGCAAGTAGTTAAGGACAACTTAAAGCTGCTTCAAAGTAATGATTGCGTTCACCAGGTTAATAGTTTTTGCTCTTACAATGCCGATTGGGATTCGTGGTTGATCCAAAACATTGTCAATCTCTCTTGGGAAGATATTCCTCCCATGCATGTTTCGGATAATTTGCCTCACAAGATTCCTAACTTCTTATTGAATCTACCGACGGCCGAGTCAATATCGACGGTAAACTTTCAGCAAGTGCTTCAAGGTGCTAAGGGTGCAGATACTTTTAAAGGTAAAGCTGTATTTATCGGCAATGACTTAGAGCAAGATAGCCGGTTTTGGAATAGTAAGCACTTGATCGAGCGTACCTTTATTGCAGCTTCCGCTGAGAAATCTGATCTCACTAAATTTGGCGTGCCCTTTCACGTCTTTTGGGCCCAGATTGCTCAGATGTTTGTCGATCAAGCAACTATAGCAGTACCGTCTCGTAATTTTTGTGCTGGGATTTTAGCTGTGTTGGCGATAATTATCGTATTTTCTTTGATCAAGGTAGGTCCAGCTGCATCGTTTGGTTGTTTTTTGCTTTATATTTTTCTTTATCCTATCGCAAACTTTTTCCTACTAAGGTTTCTTGGTGGCTATGTTCCGGTGTTTAATTTAATTTATGGCGGCTTTATCACATTTATTTGTTCGAGTTTTATCTTTATTTCCTTCACTAATTACCGTAGCTGGATGGAGCGTATAAAAGAAAAGCATTTTGAGCATACTCTTGATTTAAAGAGTAACTTTATCTCTCTAATAAGCCACAACCTAAACACCCCTATCGCTAAGCTCCAAGGATTAGTAGATGCAATTATTTTAGGTAAGCTGTCTAACGATACCGACGCGCTGTATGAGTCCAGAAAACAGATAGCTCAGATGCTTATTACGACCCGCTCAGTTCTACTACTCATGTCTCTTGACGAAGGGAGCGATCATCGGCAGCCACTGTCTTTTAAGAAAATCTATGACGAAATATCAATTGCAGTTGAAGGAATTTTGCCTCGGCTACAAATCACAGGCGCAGTAAACCTAATGGCTGGCACAAGTATTGATCAGAAAGGTTTTGAGCAGCTAAGGCTAGATCAACGGCTATTAACTCATTTGAGTTTATGTTTTCTTTCATTATTAGATAGCAACGTCGAGCATATTGATGTTTGGCTTGGTGTCAGCGAGGGCGAATTCAAGAAACTTCTTTTTGATATCCGCTATAAAGATACTGCTGCTAACACTCGTGTATGTGAAATCTTACAGACCCCACTTGATACCGATATCAAAAGTCGTCTTATGGATGAGGACTTTAGTTTTGCTACTAAGGTTAGTTTGATGAGAGAGGGTATCAGGTTTTATGGTGGTAGCCTGGCTGTCGCTACAGATCAAAATGATATGGTCATTCGACTTCAGGTCTGAGTCAATGTCTGTGAACGATTGTTTTGTGGTAGGCAGCTACTTCGCTAGAGAGTTCACAGGAACGAAGCTCTAAGCTCATAGCAAAAAAAGGACCGCTAACGATATCTAAGAATGATGATCCTCTATTTCGAGAGTGGTTTTTAAATCCAATTTTTTTAAGGGACTCAGCTCTTTTTTCGCCGATGGCGTCAGCAAATAATTGCGTCGATCCATTGTGCTTGGCTGAATAAACTCTCATCAGATCTAGGATCATACTTATGCCCTTGCAGCGATGATCCGGATGGATCACCAACCGGTTTATAGAGCTGTATAGCGAGGTGCTTTTGTCGGCATATGGTTTCATGATTTGGCTAAGGGGAACATCATCGATTGCATCATGAAAGCTAAGCCTACATGATGCAATAATTTTACTATTATGCCTGACTACCCAATGCTCAGCATTTGGTTGAAAGTCTAAGTTCTCCAGCCACATACCGTCTTTAACCAAGTCAGGGCGAATATGGGGTTGCTTCTGATCCCAGACTGCTACCCGCAAGCGGCCGATCTCATGAATAGTCTCGACGTCTTCAATCACTCTGTCTAACGAATAACCTTTGGGTAGCATAGCTCCTCGCTCTAGGCCTGTAAGGTTTAGCGCGCCTTTAGTGATCTTATTGTTTAAGAACTGATCTGGTATTGAAAGCATTTAAAACCTCAAATCCGGCCGGAATGGCCACCCTTACTATAGATGCAAAATACATTCCGATGTAAACTGCTGTAATCACTTAGTTATAATGTTACCGGCTGTATATTTTTGTGACCGACTTTTAGGCAGGTGGTTTATAAAGGGACTGGTTCTGGCTAGATATGTGGGATTAGTATTGACGTATTTCAGATATGGCGTAATGACGGAAGCTGGAAATCTCACAGGACATGCCACATAACTGGATGTCTTTGGTGCTGATACACCCCTTACAAATAGACGGAGTCATTTTGATGTCGGCATATATTTCCTGGCTGCAACTTTTTAAATTCCCAAATTTGTTGAATTGGCTCATGTTGCTGTGGTACAAGGCGTTCGGGCACTTATTTTTCTACTAGCCCGCTCAAGCGTACCAACAAAAATTGCATATAAAGTTAACTTTTATTCGATGCTAGTTATTTTAGTAGTAATTTAGTTTAAACTTTGGACCTTAGGTGTTTCTGGCCTATGCTAGAATCACTTTATAACACTCCCCTAACCTATTTTTGAGGAATTTTCTTATGCGAAACTTTCGTTTCTCGTTTCTCGTGATTTGTATGTTCTCGCTAGTCATCATGATTTATAAAAATGCTTCCTCACAGGAGGAGGAGTATATCTATGCTCCCTATGAGGTCGATAATGAATCACAGCAGCGGGTCCCACTAGGAGGGAAAATCGAGTGGGCTGATGAGGATGATAGAAGCAAGACAGATAAACGAAGAAGGTCACGAGGTCCTTTGAGAAATGGCATTGAGTGGGCTGATGAAGATGAAGGCCCTAGAATCTATCCGCGATACGAGATGAGGCGTCCGCCAGCAGAAGGCATTGAATGGGCTGACGAGGATGATATAGAGCAAGAGCGTGAAGAGGCAGAAGGATTAGGCTCGGTGGAACACTTTCAGTGTATTGGACCGTTTTCAAACTTTACTTTATGTCTTCTTGGCCACGCAAATCCATGTGCAGATAGCGCTGCTGATTTTTGCGGCGGAGAGGAGCTGGTTGAATCATATAGTTGCTCGGAATGCGGCTACTATAAAACGGCTGCTCCCGTTGCAGTTACGTTTGATGATATGGCGCCACGGACTCAAAGCTGTCCACCTGAGGGCAGCAGCAGCGGTTGGTATTCCCAACTTACCTTTGAATGCAAGACACCAGCCCCGAGTGCTCAGGGCTTCTAACATTAGTTATTATGAAACTTTCAGGGCTTCAGTTCATATTTATTAAAGTTATGATAACCTTCGTAAATACAGGTGATCATTAGGTCATGATGACTGATGGTAAAGGTCGTGTGTAGTTTGTTGCAAAATGCATCAGGATCGTAGAATTCGATTTTACCCAAATCCCTTTCATTTTTAACCCGGCTCACCAGCTGCATGCGTACCGATCGTTTATCAATAGCCTCCTGGTGAAACTTACAGCCGTCTTCTTCATGGACCTGTAGGGAGAAGTAAATCCGTTCTTGGGGGTAGAGCTTTTTGGTGAACTCGGTGACCTCGTAGCCAAAGGCATCACCGATGCCTATCCCGGTTTTGTAAGCATGCTTATTGTTTTTAAAGTACTGCCTTGCCTGTGCAGTTACGAATTCAGCGATAACCTTGTTGTCGGCGTTGGTGATTTTGCAGTTAAAATAGTCTTTTTTCATAATGATATTTTCGTCTTTCCATTCTTTAAAGACTTGGCTGGTCCGTGCGTACATATACATTGTATAGGCTACCGCATTGAGCAGGTCCCCAGCGCTGCCCAGGCCTTTCATCGGCTCGTAATCGCCGAGGTATTTGCCACGAAATTTCACCTTGTGACCGAGCTCATGGTAGGTGAGAATCATTAATTTTCTAAAATCGAAGTCGCGGATCCTCGGGTAATTGTATAATATCGGTTCGGTGCGCACCTGTTTAGTTTTAGCATCGGCAACGCGACGTGTACCATCCCTTGGGTCGACAAATAGAAATTCTTCCGGATCTTTAGGGATTATCGCTTTGAGCTCTACCATCGGTTTTGCACTGATGAGGTGGAGCACTTGATCAGAGGTTTCCTCAGTGAATTGAGAGCACAAGTTGTTGCGTTTTTTTTGAGTATCTTTGTCTATATTATTATAGTTTCTACCTTTTTTTTCCTCGTAACTCCAACGCTGGTAGCAGTACTTATCAACTAAGATCTTTCTTAATTTATCCTTTTTAAATGTCTCTAAGGTGCGGCGTAATAACTCCCTAGTATGTTCCAAGGTCTGGCCGATTAGGTTACCACCACTGTCAGTGCGGCCACCAAGGGGTTCGTGGCCTTCTTTTAATGCCTGAGCATAAATAGGATCACTGGCGATAATTTGACTTAGTAACACGAGACTCAGGAAAAGCTTAAGCATCATAACGAGTGTTGCCTCCCACTGGTGAAAAGTGCATGACCATCTGATATAGCTTTTCGTCGCCATCTGGAGCTTCGTGATAAAGTTCTTGCACCTGGTCCATAAATTCATCGACCAAAGCGTGGTATTTCTCAGCTTGCTCTTCTGTGGCAGCGAATAAGAAGGTGGTAGTAGTGCGATCTTCAAGCGGTTGGTTTTCGAGGGTAGTCTTTGCAATGTCAAAGACCCGGCGGTGGTAATTGCGGATTTTTTTATCTGGAACTTTTTTAGTGGTGGTTGAAACCTCTTCGTCTAAAACCAGCTTGCCGTGCTCATTGCGTTTTACAAAGCCCTCTCTGATTAAAAAGTTTAACGACTTTTGAATCCTAGAAGGTGGTGCGATGTTTCCAAGTAGCTCTGCAATCACCTCGGGGTCTTCTTTGAAGTCCTTATGATTGATGCTTTCTTTGACGTACATGTTTAGCCAATCCGTTAACAGGTGATTTTTAGGTTTTCGAGCAGGAAGCTGTTTGGGCTTGATTCGGCTAAACTGCGCATTAATATCTTCGCGCGATCGTGAGATTGAAACCCACTTTTCAAAATAAATTTTTTCTTTGAGGTTTAGACCCATAAGCTTAGAAAAAGATCGCGTATGGTCTAAAGTCAAACTACGCCTACCCTGCGCAACTAAATAAACTAAACTAGGTGAACAACCACCGATTTCTTTGATCGCTTGATTGACGCTAAAACTCTTTTCAGACGCGCGGCGCCATTTAATCATGGCATCAATGTAAAGATGCGGATTATCGTATTCGTAAATGTCGGGTCGGTCGAGTGATTGGTCCATTTGTATTATAATCCATAAAATCATATTAAATATGATGCGGCGATGTATATCACCTTTAAAGAAGCTCGTAAATATTAAATATTATATCAATATAACCAAAGGGTTAGAGATGTTGTTTTTGCTAAAATTTAGCAGCCTTAGACTTAACATATTGATTTTAAAGGTTTTTAAAGTATTACAAATGAAAGTGACTGACATCTTGTACTAAATGGCTAGAACGCACTATATCGAGGACTACACATGATAAAAAGAAAGTGAGATTAAGGTGTGGGCCTACCAAATGAAAGAACTTGAAACGGGCGATCAGCCGCCAGACGTCGAAGTGGAGTCGGGAGAAATTAACGTACTGGTTGTAGATGATTGTGAGGATATTTTAGCTGCTTTTCAAGGGTACTTTGAACTTAGAGGAGTAAATGTTTGGCTAGCAAGTTCCGCCGAGCAGGCTTGGAGCATGTTTAACGGACTCGCCAAAAATGTAAGTGTAGTTTTGTCCGATATTCAGATGCCTGGAGAGAACGGTATTTGGCTGCTAGAGCAGCTAAAAAAATCTCGTGAAGAGCTTCCGGTCTTTCTTATGTCTGGCGACTATGAGGCTTATCACGGGGAGGCTCAAAGCAAAGGTGCGGTAGAGTTGTTTCCGAAGTCTTCTAACTTTGATGAGATCTGCCACCAAGTCGTTAGTGTTGTGATCAAGCAAGAAGACGAAGAATAATTTGCCTCAGGTCTTTTTTAGTCAAAAACAAATAATATAACCAACGCTGAGCCATAAAGAGCCATAGCAGCTCCAAAAATTCGATGTTTGGTCGCCGAGCTTTTAACAAAGAATAGAGCGCCAATTTGAATGATTGCTGCGAAGGTCACGAATGATAGTGCCTTCGTCATCTTCTCAAATTTTCACTTGCGTGAGCAGTTGGAAACAAAATCATTGACCTTATCCTGCACTCCGTACCGATTTTTTGACTTGGCTTCTGCGATCACGAGATCCTATTGACACACTGGTAGGATGACTAACGAGTAGCACAGGGTAAGAGTGAGTGGGTGTTTGATGACTTTAATTCAGCAGTTGATGGCCGCCTTCACCTAAAAGAGGTTGATGGTGATCCGGTTCCTAACAAAGCTAAAGTAGCGCTGGCCAAAAAGTATGCGATGACTGTAACTAACGCGGGCAACACGATTGATAGTGTTTTTGAGGCTAAAAAACATGAGTTTCCTGGTCATCAGGATTTCTTACGGTATTGCTTAGAAATCTATCATCATTACGCGACGCGAGATCCCAAAAGTTATGATTATCTGCGCTCTATGGAAAATTGAGCTGCTAGTTTAGATTTATTTCCCTAAACAAAACTCAGAAAATACCTTGTCTAAGACATCTTCATTATCGACGCTGCCTAGAATAGACTGTAAATTTCTAGCGGTCTCTTGGAGCTCGAAAGCCAGGCACTCATCGTACTGCTTGTCTTTATAGGCGCTAAAGAATGCTTCGATACTTTTCTGCGCTTGGGACAATGCATGAAAATGTCTTGGAGAGCTTATGAAAACTTTGTGATCGATAGCTTTGATGTGCTGACTTATTAGGTTAGAGATCATACTTTTAAGTGAGTCGATACCCAGGTCGGTTTTACAGGAAATTTCTATGTCCATTTGTGAGCCCCAGTTTGGGGCTTTTAAGTCGGATTTTGAAAGGATCTTGATTTTTTTTATTTGAGACCAGGTGTTTTCTAGGTGTTGGTAGAAGTCATGAGACTCTGGATGAGGACCGCTGGCATCAAAGAGTAAAACTATGAGGTCGGCTGATTCAGCTATTTGCTTTGCCTGCTGAATGCCAATTTTTTCGACGGGTCCAGCACCTTGCCTAAGACCCGCGGTATCGATGAGTTTAATCAATCTACCGTCTATTAGGCATGACTCTTCGATGTAATCACGAGTGGTGCCAGCTTCGGAGGTGACGATAGCTCGCTCCTGTCCTAGCAAGGTATTTAGCAAAGTAGATTTGCCGGCGTTTGGCGCGCCGATCAGCGCTACCTTTAAACCTTGGCTTGCAACTTTGCCGCTGCGAAAGGTGGCGAGCAGTTCACTGATGGTTTGGCGAAGTTTGGAGACT
>JANQHA010000341.1 GCA_028282865.1 Oligoflexales bacterium | reverse complement strand
CTCAACACTAGGTAGCCGGCGAATGAGCGCATTCCTGTTGGCCATGCGTGTTAGACCAAAAGCAAGGCCAATAGTGACGACAGCTGGCAGCCCTTCTGGAACAGCTGCCACTGCCAGACTAATCGCAAAAATAAAAACTTCGGCTAGCTCTACTCCACGAAACCATTGCATGGTCGCCACAAGTGTAACTATTAACAGGCATAATACGATAAGAATACGTCCTAGCTCCGCTAGTCGTAATTGTAATGGAGTTAGCTCTCGTTTTTCTTGTTTCAGAAGACCGGCAATTTTTCCCAGTTCAGTATTCATATTGGTAGCTGTAATAACTGCAGTAGCGTTGCCAAAGAGCGCAGTGGTACCTGCGAACACCATATTATGTCGGTCGCCTAGCTCTGTCTTTGATTCTAAGATTGCAGATGCGTCTTTGTCGGCTGGCTCAGACTCACCGGTTAAAGATGCTTCGTTTAAGCGAAAGTTGTAAGCTGAAAGCAGCCGACCATCCGCTGGAATAAAATCTCCGGCTTCTAGCTCAACGATATCACCTGGGACAAGTTCTGAGGCTGCGATTAACTCCTGAGTGCCATCTCGTATAACTCTGGCGTGCGGTGCTGAAAGCTGCTTGAGCGAAGCCAAGGTTTTTTCTGCTCTTGCTTCCTGTACAAAGCCTAAAAGGCCGTTTAATAATACGATACCTAGGATAGCCCAAGCCTCAACCCATTCACCAATCAAACCAGAAAGCACTGCGGCGACTAAGAGCACGACAATTACAACCGATTTAAATTGCCTTAGCAGCTGTAAAAACCATGGCTCACTTGGTGCTCCATCTAATAGGTTTAGCCCATATTTCCTTTGTCGCTCAATCACTTGCAGTTTACTAAGACCAATCCTTTGCGAGTCTAATTCCGAAAGCACTTCATCTGCAGACTTTTTATGAGCGGCAAGTGATGTCGACTGACTATGCAAGCAAATCTCCTATCTCCTAAGTGGATTAGCTGCACTTTAAGTCTTTATTACAGTGAAATCCATCAATTCTTTCTGATCTCGAATTGTATTTACAGGATAACTCTTATGTTAGAATCTATTTTTAAAATTAAAAAAAATCAGATTTGCCATGTATATTACGATAAACTGGCCCGCCTGAACCGTGAAGAACATCGATGATGTCTGACGCTCTAATTTAGCGACTACAAAATAGAGAGGACGGTTCGGTTACCGACGGTTATAAACCTGATGTTCACCACGAATAATAACCTCCTCTAGGCTAGAGGAATAACCATAAAAAGCACTCGCTATAAAGCTGTCGTTAATATCTTTAGAAAAATCAATAAAGTATTTTAGGTGGTTTGTAGTCCGAATATAGTCAGTTCCGAATCTTCTATCGCTTCTGCTGATTATGCCAAAGTTACCGCTATCCCGTCCAACGCTTACCACTAGATCAATTTCGGTATAAGTCTCTCTTACTTTCCATTCAGCTGGTTTATTCTGTAAAGAGTCGACCACTACATCAAATTTATTTCTATCACTCATAAAAATAAAACTACTACGAAAGAATACTGAGCTTGTTAACCAGCCTCCACGTAGTGCCTTAAAGCCGGCTAGAGCTGCAGCAAATAACCTGCTTAACACTGAATGTGTAGATTTCATACTCTTTGCTTTTGACTTTTTTTGAAATTCAAAAACACTACTAAGGCTGATCGGCCCAGACTCTTTTAAAAACTCTGGGAGGGTAATTGAAATTTGGCTGCTTGAGAGGTTCTTTTCTCGACTTATGCCGACAAATGCTTGGTCATCGACTACAACCACCAGTGAAACTCCAGACTCATCGCATAGATCTGCTAATATCGCCCACTGCTTAGCAAGCGTCGTAGTCTCAGTTTTGTTATGGTATTTAAACGGTCGAAAAAGCTCAACTTCCAAGCGTCGAATGCCCTCAGTCGTAGCCCCAGAAGATAGGATAGATGAGGTTTGTCCGAATTTTTTTAGCTCAGCATTTGGCGACTCTTTTGATAATTTCTGATTTAGGGCGTCTATTTCTGCCAAAACGCTTGATTGCTTTTCGCTAGCGAAGGCAGATGGGGTAAGGTGGCTTAAAGTTAAAAGTAATAATAATTTAAGTAGCTTATTCATAGGATTCTCCTGATTTATCTTTAAACGTGCCTAAGAGTAAGGCCATATTGGCTTAGAAAGAATCACTTTGTATAATAATTAAGCAGTGGGGTCAAGTTAAAATCGAGGCTTTCTAGGAAGCTTAACCGGTATTAAGTGGCGGTAAAAATGAGCGTAGCCACCCTGGGCAAGCTACGCGTCAGTTGAGTTACTTTTAGTTAAAGTCGACAACTGCGGAGTAAATAATCGTATCTCGACTATCTTCCTCTCTATTGTATTCATAGGTACTAGATACGAGTTCAACGACACCATCTTTTACCAGTGTCAGGCTACCATTTTCTCCGTCTATCCCTTCACCGAGATCCGGAGTAGCGCAGCGCAGTGTTCCGGCAATGAGGTCGGTCTGGCAAATAGTTCCCGACTGATCAGATGTATATATGCGTGTTTGGTCTTCGGACCAAACCATACGGGCCCACGGTGTACCAAATTCTGCGTCAGGGCCGTCTGATATTTTATAAAAATTTTGCTCGCCAGATCCACTCCATTTAACGAAGTAGAAGTTGGCTACGTCACTGAACCTTCGGTACTTTTGCAGACCGATACTCTCGCCATCTTCTGTCAAAAGATCGGTTATAAATACTGCGGTAAAACCTTTAGTGTGAGTTATAGTTCTAGTTTTTACTATTTTCTTCTTTGACATATTGTAAACAGAAAACACTTGATCCATTGTCTCAGGTTGGCTGCTAGATGAGATGCTCAGTTCCGAAGTTTTTTCGTTATAGCTAGCATGTACCATTAGCCCGAAAAAGCTCTCTTCCACTAGAGGTGAGAAGTTTGCTAGATTTTTTTCGACTATTTCTAATGATACAGATCCTGATGGAGTTTCTCGATAAATAAGAAGAATATATTGTGGAAGTTTTTTATTGGCATCTTCTTTGCGCCGCATTCTCACTAATGCGAACCGGTCTTTGGTCAGGTCTTGACCATAAACCATCATGATATTATCGCTCTTATAGGATTCGGTTACATCATCAGGTAGCTCTAGCCTCCCTACTTCGTATTCCTGAGACCAGACGCCGTTTACCGTATATCGGTAGTATTCTTTCCTAACGATTCGGCCATTTTCTTGGCGAGTCAATTTTTTATAATAATAAATACCTTTTGAGCTTCTTAGCTTTTCGGTGCGGTAGATTTCGGTCGCTAAAGGTATCTGAGGCCCTGGTCTCGGTGGTAGTGCAGTTTGTGACCGGTACTCTTTATAGAGATGGGCCGTTGATTTGATGGTTATCTCATTTTTTACAAGAGTCATTGTTTTCAGGTCTACATTTAAGGTTCTGGTTTCACTATAAGTACGCCAGCCCTTAGCAACAATCTTCACTAGGTTATTGCCAAAAGGGTATACAAAAATCGATCTGAAATTAGTCGGGTAAACAAGCTCTGACACTCCGTTAGCAACCATCACAGGTTTCTCGTCACCCCATTCTGCATCACAAGCTGCCTGTTTCTTAAAGTAGCGAAGTTTGTTGTTGCGAAGGACAAATAGGTACCTACTCCCGTCACTCGATTCAATAACCCCACCGCCCAAAGGCTTGTATAACTTAATATCTATATCGTTGTCGGTAGACTCGGGTTTGTCAAAGCGAGAAATGATCTCTAGCTTTGTTTTGGGCTCTTGAGGTCCAAAAGCGAGAGAAATGTTTTGAGAAAATAGCGAGATTGCGATCGCAAAAAATTTTAGGTATACAGATTTCATCTAGGTTACTCCTTTTTCCAAAATGTCTATCATTGATCGTTAAAATTAATAGTTGCTGAATAAATAGTAATATTGCGGCTATCACCGGCGTTGTAAACTTGGCTCTTTGACACTAATTCGACAACCCCGTCTCTAACCACTCGTAAGCTACCAGCTGACCCACCGTCTGCTGATTCGGGTAATTCCGGGCTGACGCAGCGAAGAGATCCCGCATCAAGATTACTTTCGCAGATGGTTCCGTCATGATCACAGGTATAGATTCTTCTGTAATCGTCAGACCAGATCATTGATCTCTCTGCGGTATTAAAGTTTGGTCGTGGACCTTTTGATATTTTATAGAATTTTTGTTCACCAGATCCGCTCCACTCGACGAAAGAAAAGTTAGCCACATCAGTGAGTCCGCGTGAATACTGTAGCCCTATAGCCTCGCCTTGCTTTGTTGACAGGTTTGTCGAAAAAACTTGAGTAGACTTGTTAGGGAATTCTACAGCTCTGGCCCGAACCAATTCTTTTCGGTCCATATTGTAAACATTAAAAACCTGATTGTTTCTAGCGTGAGAAAAAGTAGTGGCAACACTTAACTCAGAAGATTTCTGGTTGTAGGAAGCCTCCATCATTAAAGCCCAAAAACCATCAGGTAACGGCGGTACTTGAGCCAATAGGTTTCTCTCTAGAATTTCAAGCGAAACTAAGCCGGAAGCGACTTTTTGCCGGTAGACAAGAAAAATATATTCTGAGAGGTTTTTTGGAGCCTCCTTTTTCCGGCGCATTCCAACTAGGATAAAGTGATCCTTGGTAAGATCTTCTCCGTAGATCATCTTAATCTTATCTCTTTCGTAAGATGTAGCAACACTACGTGGAAGAACTATTTGGCCGACTTCATGCTCTTTGGCCCAAACGCCTTTCGTACTCACCCGGTAGTATTGTTTTTCCGCGATCCGGCCATCATCTTGTCGAATAAGCTTTCTGTAGTAATAAATACCCTTCGAGTTCTGCATCTTCGAAAGCCGGTAAATGATACTGCCAACTGGCATTTGTGGCCCTGGTGTCGGTGGGGGAGCGTTTTGATCTCTGAATTCTTCGAAGAGGTGATCGGTCGATTCACTGGTTAATTCGTTGCTGACTAGAGTCATGGTAGAAAGATCTAAAGTAAGTGTTCTAGTCTCAGCGTATAGGCTTTTGCCACGAACAACCATCTTCACCAAATTGTCACCATAAGTGTAAACAAAGCCTGCCTCAAATTTTTTTGGATAGGTATTTGGAATTCCACTTGCAATGTTTACAAGTGCTTCCTGCTCCCAACTTCCGCCGCGAGCAGGTTTTTTAAAATACGCAAGTTTATTGTTACGCAAGATAAACATATAAGCGCTACCATCTTTTGCTGTTACGACCGAATATGGGTTATCTTTTGAGGTGTCACTTTTTAGAAAAGAAAAAGTGTTGTCGTAACCGACTACATCGAAATTTGAAAGGATTTGAACCTCACTGTTAGGCTTCGACTGCTGAGAAGCGAACGACTGACTTTGAGCACATACAAATAATAGGATTAACAAAAAGTTTATTTTCATTGAGCAAGCTCCTTTCAAAAAAAAATAAAATTCTCATAACTAGTTCTGTGAAACGCTTACCATGTAGCACCTATTGCAGCAATGGCTGGGTATAAGATCTGCAGCAAAATTGTTTCAGGGCAGTCTTCGCAGTGGAGTTAGACGGACATGTTACTTAAGTGTTCTTTTCCTATACACGTGAAGGTGTGAAAGTATGCCTTGGCAGTTTCCGCTCTTAATGCTTAGGGCGGGTTTGTTTTTTTTCAGAGTTGTTTTTAGGGGAGGCTTGGTTATCGACTGTCGATATCACTAGGCGGGTAATGGGTTCTCCTAAGTCTAAACCATTTTTTACTAAGTAAAAGAATGACTTTATTGACATATGTAGCTCCTTAGTATTTAATTGATATTGATTATCATTATTGATTATATCGTTAGGTCGGTCAAACCTAAATCTTATTGAGCTGTTTTTAGCTATGGAGGGCTGTTATGCGTATTTCTATTTTGGCTGGTTGTCTTTTTTTTAGTTCTTTGATGTTTGCATCTGAAGACCATGGAATTGGTAAAATTACCAATGATGAACTTGATTTAAGTTACATAGATCATGTTCTTGCAGGCAGAGTAGGGGATCGGCCGGTATTCGCCCGCCCTCTCGAAGGAAGGTTCGGATTATACCTATGGCATCGGGCGAACGGAAAGAATTATGAAACCACCTTAGAGTTAAAAGATGGCAAGATCGTTGGCGGAGTAGCAACTCAATCTATCGATGGTCAGGTTGTCGAAGAGCAGTTTCAAATAGTTGAATATTCGCGTGAAAGCGGCAGTCTATCTGGTAGCATCGGCGAGAAACATTTTTCTGTAAAGGTTAGTTCCGAAACGATGGATGGTCACCATTATGTTAATCCCCACTTTTTAATCGTCATCGATAATCTAAAGCATTACGAATTTGATATAAAAGATTCTAAGGCTTGTATGGGCTGTATTATGAAATTGTCTTACGCAATTATCTCTATGCTGTATGGATACGGAGCTCTTTGAAGCGCCGGTTAAGAGCTACGCCCTATTTTATAGGGCACTACCGTATTAACACAGATTAATCTTACTGGCATTTTAACTCTGGGTTTGAGGTACCTGCTGGGGCCCAGACCTGAACATCAAAGCTACACGCGATATTAGTTAGCTCCGGTGTATTAAAATATTCGTCGTGATTAGATCTAGACGGGTTGTATTCCCAAGGGGCATCCTCATCGTAACGCTCCCAATACTCGTCTGAGCGTATTGTTCTTTTTGTACAGAAAAACAAGAAAAATAGGTCGTCGATTGCTTTAGGAGTTTGCAACTATAAAAAGCCATAGGGCCTTAAGGCCCTATGGTGAAGCTTTGGCAATTATCATATTAGAGTTCGGTAATGTCTTCTCCAGGAACTGACCACCAATCACAGAACATAAAGATGTCGGCTTTTTGGTTGAAGTCGGAGTTCTGCTCTATTCTATTGCGGATTTGCAGTAATTCAGCTGCTACAGCTTCCTCCAGTGCTGCTCCAGCTTGGGTAGAGCGAGAGTAGGTCAAATCGCTGCCATCATAGGCGGTCTCAAGGACATCCAGGGCCACATATTTTCTTTGTCCAGACAGAGAGTTAAACTCGATCCCAGCATGCCGGCATTGATTTCTGCTCAATGCTAGCAGTTTCTTAGACCCTTGTATTCTGAAGAAGTC
>JANQHA010000305.1 GCA_028282865.1 Oligoflexales bacterium | reverse complement strand
CATAGCCGTCACCTCCGATGACGATGGCACAGGAGGTTCCGTGTCCGTGCTCCACCGAATGAAATTGAATATCTTTATCGGAGTGAAAGGTAACAGCTAGAGGTTTTGCTCCGCTGGCAGATGCATCTGCTCTAAGGAGAATAAACTTACCGGTTGAATTGAAGTTTGTAAGCTCTTCATTTCCTGAGTGATCGATTTGGTCATTGCCATCTGCATCTATCCATAGTGCTTGCCGGCCAGAACGATTCTCTCCGACGATATACTTGAAAGTATCATCATATTTTTTGTTATCATTGAGGTCAATATGAGCAGAAATATATTTCTTAGCCAGCTCTTTCTCGGATAAAACTCCCTTAGCCGTGATTTTTTTGATTCCTAATTCTTCTGAGATCTTTAGTTGGCTATTTGCAAACTTTACCATACCGTTTTCCAAGGAAACGGGCTCATCTGCCGCTATTTTTATCCGACCAAAATCTGTGAGGTCATAAAACCCTTTTAGTTTTCTATTGCTGCTTACTCCCGCTAAGCCAAAATCGATTCCAGTATCAAAGACCGCGACGGTAACCCCTTTGCCATCGGCATGTGAAACCTTTCTACTAAGGGTGTCGACGCCTACGACTTTTTTTGCCACTAACACTTCATCAGCTAATTGATGGTGATTCTTACTGGCTGAGTTTTTGTTAGGATTAAACTGAATATTTATTTTGCTATTTAGGCCGAGTTCGACTTTATCATCTATTTCGACTCTAGCCGCCTGCTCTCCTGAGAGGGTTACTTTAAGAATAGATTCAGAGTTTGCTAAGAAATAGGCGCTCCCGCCTAGTGATTTTACTAAGTCTTGGTGTTTTTCGGCCTCATGGTTATTGGTAAACATCGCGAGGTATTCAACTTCGCTACTTTCCTGCTCCTCGCTAAGAGCAAGCCTATCTGATACAGTTTGCTTCTTTGGTTTTTCTATTAGATTACAACCAACTACTGCCAAAATAGCACACAGTGCGCACATCCTTGTTAACATAATTTTCTCCATAAATTCGGTAATTTGCTATGCAAAGTAATCGAAACTGGACTTTTAGTCAATACGCTGAATTGCCGCTAGCAGTGCCGGCATGATAAAATTTTGTATCTGGTTAGATCATTAGGTTGCGGAGGTTCTATGAGCTGCAGATATGTTTCCTTAGTCTTTTTATGTGGAGCTTTTGTTGCGTGTAAACCACGAGAGTCTCAATTGCGAGAGGTCCAGAGCTCCACTCTACCAGAAAGGTATCAGCTCCAGGGGCGAGTTTTAATCTCTGATTTAGCAAAAAAACAGATTAAGGCTGATTTAGCTAAACAGAGGGTTCAGGGAGGCCTTAACCCAAATCAATGTATGCAATATGTTAAAGCTAAGGCTGGGGACATAGATTTTTTAACTGAGGAAGTTGTCATCGGTCCATTAGGCGAAGAAAAACAGATAGTAGATGATAGCAGAGAAAAACCCACACATACTGTTAAAAGGGCGCTGGTTTTAGTGGCACCCTACAGTTGTCCGAAAGATCCCGACTCCGAGAAAGAATTTGTTCTGGCTGCAACCCTTGAAGTTATTAAGTTATATTTGTTTGACCCAGTAGTCGAAGGGGGGAGTCAAATATATCAGCTGAGCACAGATTCTAGATTCCCAAAGTTGGTGGGAAAACTTACGGTGAATGAGAACTTGGAGATACCTAACCGGTATGAAATCTTAAGCCTTTGTTCGGGCGAGTTTTCTAAGACATGCATCCTACGTATTAGGCCTGATACTCGTATGATAGAGAAGATATCTTTTCCAGCTCCTAAAGGAATTTGATGTCTCATTTTCGATAGGGCGCTTATACTGCCGAAGCTAAGTGAGCTCATAAGCTCTCGCCTTAATGCCAATGAATTCTACGCTGCTACCTTGCAGGTAGTAGCGCGGAGACGTTTCAAACTGTCTAATAAATGTATAAAATTAAGCGCTTACCTTAGGTATGGATAGCCTCTTTACAATGATCCATATTCGTTATATTAACTGCCCCGCCACTATACAGCAGGTAAAAAAAGCCCTACTTTCAATGACCAGCCCTAACGGAGCAATAATATGATCTTCAGCCCCGATTCCAGCTACCTTAAGCCCCTATTTAGTAAACTTATTTTGTTTATATTAGCTTTGCTTATTGCTACTTCAGCGCAAGCCGAAGATTTTTGCTATGAAATCTTTGATCCAGAAATTAGACGCAAAATCGAAGAAATTTTGGATATAGATCTACCTACCGTTAACGAACAGGTGGAAATAGTTAGGTCATTGAAACAACAGCAGTTCTCTTCTCCTGATCTCGCTTATCTGGACACGACTGCTGCCGTATTAGAGGCTCTTAACTCGAAACGATGGGTGGATAGCGATCCCTTGGTGACGGAACATTATTACTCCGAATATTTTCGTAAGGCACTTGAGCTTGATCTACAAGAATTTGCCGGTGAGCCTTATACTGTTGGTTTGAAGGCAAAGAAATTGATAATGGGTCATCCTCGACTTTTTAGACTCATGATTAATCAAGCATTCGAATTTAGCTATGCCTATAGAGATCAAAGGTCTATCTCGGAATTTTATCAGGTTTTTGTGGATAGAGTCGCTGTTGCAGCAATCGGCGGAAACAGCCCTATTTTAGCTGGTGTTCAAGGTATTTCTCAGAGATCTTTAGTTTTAATTGATGTGGAAAACCCTTCGGGTTTGAGTGATATAGATTACGAAGTTATAGATCAATTTTATAATATGCAGGTGCCGGTTGGAAAATTTGGCTGGATATCTGTTGAAGACCCTCCGGGATCATATGAAGCAATGGTCAATCCAAACTTGGAGAGGCACTTACCAGACTTGGTCGATGGTCGGGAGGTCACCCTCAAAAAGATGTCTATAGCGGATCGGGACGATCCTGTAGATTGGATTTCCATAGCAATGTTTGAGCGCTTAGATCTTCTGTTAAACCAGTCTTATCGGTGGCCATTATTAGACGACGACACTGATCTAATAGATTCTTTAAACCCCGGTAGTGATCCAGTCTCGCGTCATATAACTATTGAATTTATGAATCCGGGGGTCGCCGACACTTGGATGCCTCCAGTTGGAGTAAAGGTTCGTTCTAGGGCTGGCGGCCAGGTTGATATAGAAATTCAAAGGGCGCGGGAGTTGATAAAGCTCGATGCCGACCCTCGGATACAGAGTTTTAACGTTCATTAGTAAGGTGTTTTTTTGTACCGTTTATTCATATTAAATTTATTATTCTTAATAGCTTTTCCAGCCAGTGCGGTTAATCGGTGTATTGATAGATTTAGCACTAGTTTATATGACCCGGAATCTAGTCTCGAAATAGCTTTAGAACGCGTCTCTGAGCAGCTGGCTCGAATTCAAGAGTGGGAGCGTAACGGTGCTTTAAAAGATTTAAAAAAAATGGCTTCGGCTACTGAAGTGCTGACTGCTCTAGATACTCCTACCACTGCGAAGAGCCATTATTTAGTCGCGGAGAATTTTTACCGGCAGCATTTTAAAAGGGCTTTAGAGCTTGATCTTGCGGGTTTTAAAGGCCAGGACTCATCACTTGAAATGCAGATTAAACACCTGATCTATGGTCATCCTCGTCTTTTGTCTCTCATTACAATGAAAGCTTATGAAGCCGCTAGAAAGAGCGGGTTTCGACTCCCAGCGCTTAGGTTTTATCATACTTTTATCCAATCTATGGCTCGCGCAGTAACAGGTGACATCGACAGTGTGAGCAAAGAGGTCTGGGACTTATCAAAGCTTTCACTTGTTA
>JANQHA010000276.1 GCA_028282865.1 Oligoflexales bacterium | reverse complement strand
CTCAACTCCAGTAACCCAAAACTCATTCCGAGAAATCATCAGATTCAAAACGTGATTGATCATGCGAATAGAAGGAACTACGCACCACTTAAAGAAATGTGGGAGGCGATAAAGTGCCCTTTTGAGTTGCCTGAAAAACACCTTCACTTATTAAGATCGCCAGAACCCAAAGAGCGGGTCTATCAGACATTTTGTGGGACATAGCTAGAATAATCTACGCATTATCTACTCAATAAAGATTTCAACTACAAATGTTGGATCAAAAACACTTTAGCTTACCTCTGATACCTAACTAATTGTAGCTTAGGTTGATACCGCGACCAGCAGTCAATTCAAGCGTTTAGAGCTAGCAATGACCTTTGGTAAAAGCACTGCAGCAAACGCGTTGCACCATTGCCTAAAAAAATATATATCCGCATTAGTTTTGGCTTCGTTAGAGTTAATAAGCAGCTTGTAAAGAAGGAATCGATGCGATGAAATTGTCAGCCGAACTTACTCTAGAAAAGGCTCTGATATGAACGCGGCAGTAGTAAAACAGCTCATCTTAGTAACCACTCTGGTTCATTTAGTTAGCTGCGGAAAAGCCCCCACCTCACAACTCAATGAGCAACTACCCATTATCCGATCCGGGCCACTTGATATGGACTTTTCTTTTATTCCTGGTGGCTACTTTAGAATGGGCTCGGAATCATCAATTCCAATTGCGCCGCGACACTGGGTGAGACTCACCGAAGACTATTCTGTCCAAACCAAAGAGGTAACCAGAGGACAGTGGTACGAAATTATGGGTGAGTACCCTGAGGAGAAATGTTTTGATCTACTATATCGCTATATAGTTAAGGAAAATGATCACCCAGCTGTCTGTGTCATTTGGAAAGAGGCAAAACAGTTTATCGCGCTATTAAATGACCGTGAAAAAGGCTCCGGCTATACCTACCGACTTCCCACCGAAGCCGAGTGGGAGTTTGCGACTCGTGCTTATACCGAAGATCTTTATTCAATCGATGCAC
This sequence comes from Oligoflexales bacterium, assembly GCA_028282865.1. Classification (GTDB taxonomy): domain Bacteria; phylum Bdellovibrionota_B; class Oligoflexia; order Oligoflexales; family CACXFL01; genus JANQHA01. The sequence goes on along the minus strand of JANQHA010000276.1, from coordinate 1,462 downwards.
CTCTGGAGTCTTTTGCTTGGTATTCCAAAAACTCAAATAATCATACCCATCCCGTAGGCGAGCTTAAAGCTAACTTCTTTGGACTTTATGACGTGCACGGCAATATCAGTGAATGGACGTCTGACCGGTTAGAGAACTACCCAGAGGCTGATTTGATCTCTCAAGCAGCCGTTAACCCTACAAGTAAAAGAAATGACGGGTTTCCGGTAAATCGTGGCGGTAGTTTCCATAGCGGTCCCGGTGATATCCGTAGTGACGCTCGGTTATTTATAGAAGAAGACAGCCATCGGGCCACGATTGGGCTTCGTTTAGTGAGAACGAAAGATTAAGTAAATATTTATGCCAGAGAATTTCGGCATTACTTTTCTAAAAATTCTTTTGAGGTAACTAAAAACACTGGGCAAAGGAAAAATAAAACTTTTTACATTGATACAGCTAAAAATAACTTTGCAAGACTTATCCCAAAGCCTTACGGATTGGATGGGTATTCAATAGACCTATTCTAGGTAACAATTGATTGTATTGGCAAAGTTATTCAAGTTGCAAGAAACCCAACATCATGTTAAAATTATCTGGTATTTTTAACACTATGGTTGTTTTTTATATGATAAGACGTAATATATTGAATATATTAAAGAAAAATAAGAAATCACTTCTTATTTTAGGGCCCCGCCAGTGTGGAAAATCGACACTGATGCGACAGCTCAAGCCTGATTTAGAAGTTAATTTATTTCATGAGCAAACTTTCTTTGAATTCAGCCGCAATCCTTCCGAGCTAGAAAGCCGCCTAAAAGCTTGTAAAGGAAAGCTAATCTTCATAGATGAGATCCAACGTCTACCTTCGTTACTTAATACCATCCAAGTGATTCTAGATAAACCAAGCAATCGCTATCGCTTTTTATTGACGGGATCAAGTGCCAGAAAGTTACGACGGGGACACGCTAACCTACTACCAGGTCGAATTAACACCTATGAACTAGGAGCTGTCGTCGCGTCTGAGTTGGGCTTTGCTATCGATGAAGAGCGTTGTCTAAAATACGGTAGTCTACCAGGTATCTACTCAGCAGAGTCGGATGCTGAAAGGCAAAAGACACTGCGCTCTTACGCAGCAACGTACTTAAAAGAGGAGATACAAGCCGAGGCTTTAACAAGAAACATTGAGAACTTTTCACGTTTTCTTCATGTTGCCGCATTAGCTTCTGGCGAATATTTAGACCTGACAAAGTTAGGGTCGGAAGCAGGTATCTCCCCACAGTCCGCCAAACGCTATTTTGAAATCCTCGAAGATACACTGATCGTTCATAGCGCCAAAGCATTTGCCAAGAGTTCGAGAAAGCGCTTGGTAAAGCATCCAAAGTATTATTTTTTTGATACCGGCGTTTTAAATGCGATCATGGAAAATTTTATATGTTCACCTGATCGCAAGGGACGACTATTTGAGAACTTAATTTTTAATCAATTG
>JANQHA010000242.1 GCA_028282865.1 Oligoflexales bacterium | reverse complement strand
TCCGATTAAGCCCGTTGAGTTTATGATAAAGTCGATGAAGAATACCCCCTGGTCTGAAGAGTACGACCAAACTATTTCAGACTATGTGCGATCAGATGATTTTGGTTCAGGGGTTGGTTCGGTAAGAAAGCGTAGGGATCTTTCTATCGAGCTAGTTTCAGCAGTTCGCTCACTAGATATAAGAACTAATTTATATGATTTTGTTCTCAGGCGTTACGGTGAGCCTAAGTTTAGGCTGCGAGATAGGCTGCGCAATATGTGGAACCTGTATAGAGACTATCAAGATGCGGAAAGTATTTGGACTAAAGAGGTTCTAGATGAATTAGAGAAGGCACAGACTCTGTTTGAGGGCTTTAAAATTTCTGAAAAAGCATGGGAGTCACACGCGAAGAAACGTGCTACCAAAGCCGGTATGTCACAAGCTGAAGCCTACGAATTACTGCTTTCGCTTTATGAAAGCAAGCTAAAAGTCCAGAGTCCCTACGGTGGTGAGGTGGCAGCAGTTTTCCCAGAAGGTTCGAGGCATCGCGACGACTTTCTAGAACGTTACGCTAAGAGAAACTCTATGAATTACGAGCAGCTAAAAATGCTCGATGAATTTAAGTCTAAAAACGCTTTTACTCCTTATCATAAAATTGCCAAAGCTATGTTTGAACTACTCGATGAGTACTTATCCCGGTTAACCCCTAGCGAACGGGTGAAGACTGCGCTTTATTTGGCTGACTTTGACAAAGACCTTGATGAAGATGTCGAGTATAAGCTTCGAAGGTTGTTTTATTCCGCCGGTAATCGAAGAAAGGCTTTGAGAAATAGAGGGTTTTACTTCACTATCGAAGAAATTAAAACTTTGTTTCATGAGAGCCATGTCGACGAGCAGGCCTTAGCTTTTAGATCTATTTTTGCAGGCGAAGATGGGTTGAGCAATCATGCTGACGCCGAGCGCGAACTGCTGGATAGGCTGCTGTTCTCTGATAAGAGTATGCCGAACTATTTGAAGGGAGTTTTGAATATTTATGTGCACCGCTTAGATCATACTGACCGGTCGATTCTAATTGCATGGTTGTTAGCGAATGGCGATGGCAAAGATCTTTCAGGGCCCGAGGTGGTAAAGATGATTGTTGAGAAGGGAGGAGCGGTCGCTGCTAAATTAGCTCAACTCATCGCATCACATGGTTTTAATTTACCCCCAGAGTACCAGCATGTTTTAGAGGTGTTTAAGGGGCAGGCTCAAAATGTCGATAAGATGGAAGCGCTTCACTGGATAGCGGATCGACTACCCAAGGAAAAATATCTGGAGATTAAGACTCTTAGCAACGAGTTGGGCTCTGGATCTTTGAAGTTAGCTTATCTAGCACGACTTAAGAGCGGTCGAAAAGTCGTTATCAAACTAGCACGACATTATGCAAAACAAAATGCTACTAAGGAACTGCTCTTACTTCGTGATGTCATTTCCGACGTACAGGCTGATCCGAAGCTTAGGATTGAAGGCCTTGATGCTTTGAGCCAAGAGGTCGAGAGAATCATTGTTGAGGAGATGAACTTCCAGGAGGAAGCCAAACTAGAAGCTGAGCATAAACAGGCATCCAAAGAGCGACCAGCTTTGGTAAGAGTTTTTGGAAATCAGGTTAGGGTATACTTCCCACAACCCCTTGAGGACTGGAGTAACGACGAGATCTTAGTCGAGGAGTTTGTCGAGGCTAAAGGGTGGGACGAGTTACCTGATCGAGCTTTATTTGGCTGGTCGAAAGAAAAGTTAGCAAAAGCCGCTATAAGTGAAATCTTGAATCAGATCTGGTCTTTTTTAGGCAAAGAGGAGCGCAGGTCGGATGGACGGATTATTATTGATATCGATCCCCATGAACAAAATCAGTTAGCCAAGAGCTCTATTCTAGGCAAGCGGATGGTTAATATTGATCTAGGTCAGTCGGTGCGTGTCCACGAGGATACGATTCAAAGCATCGCTACTGTTATTTTGAAAATTGACCAAGGTGAGCTATCTACAGCAGCTCGTCTGGCTTCGGGTTTTATGACTATGGATAGCGCTGAAAAGGTAAAAAGATTTGAAAGTGAGTTAGGTGATCAGTCTAAGCTGCACTCGGATCCTGTGCAAATATTTACTCAGACCTTAGAGGAAGTTGAGTTGGAGGGTATTTCACTCAATCCAGATTACTTATTCTGGCAAAAACTCTTTGCGACTTTAGTTGGTTTAAGCAGTCACATTGAAGATAAAAACTTTATGACCAAACAGACTAAGAAAATCATTGCACTTCGAGCTATAACCAAGCCTAAGGAGGTTATTGGCCGTATCAACAGCATGAAAGCAGCTGGCTGCGAGTCTACATTTTTACCTTAAGTTCCTACCTAGTAGCCAACTCCGATGCTGTAGTGCCCCATTACAACTTCAGGCCCCGAAACTTTTACATCTAAGTGTGACCCGTATTGCATGTAGTATGGATTTACGCCAAAACTGACGTAACCGCTTGGCCCGCTAATAACACTTGATCTTCTTCCAGCCGGAGATGTCAAGGTGACGCGACTATTTTCTATTGGTTCACCGTTTTTTCCAACGACTCTTAGGTGAACCAGGCTGCTTCCCATATAGACTGGTTCTACCACAGATATATATGCTGTTTGCGGTTGAGTGGTTCTGAGTGAAATCGAAGGATCGCCAAAGTTATGATATGTTTCCCAGTAATACTCACTTCTCCCACTACCACCATAGTGCCGCCATACATGCTCTAAAGACCCTTGGATCATTTTATAAAACTCCGGTCGGCGGTCTTGAATGGCAATGCGATACATTTCCTTTTCGAGAATGTCGTCTTCGTCCCAGTATGAGCTGTCCATGGACCCCCAAAAGAACACTCCACCTTTCGGGTGACGCTGCCATGACTCGGCAAAAGATTCTTTGACGGTAAATTGACCGGTGATACATGCATTTGAAACGACAAAAGGAATGGCATCTTCATTTTTGATGAGCTCTATCTCACTAGGGCGAAACTTAGGACCATCCCAATCGTGCGTACTGCCGTGGCCTGAGTAATTAATAATGCCGCGTCCATCGCTA
>JANQHA010000178.1 GCA_028282865.1 Oligoflexales bacterium | reverse complement strand
AATAAATGTGTCGCCGCTCGGTGGAATAACTCTATATACGACGGCTTCTGCACCTTCCCCGAGTTTAAACACCTTGGATCCTGTTGGAATGTCGAAACCAGATGCGCGGACAACTGAAATTCGGGCTCTTTGACCTTTGAAAAACTCGTCCTTTATTCCCCGTTCCGCCAAAGATCGCCAGACACGCTCACATAGATCTAAGGGATAGGCGTCAGCAGCACCCACTAGGCAGAAAAGTAGAGCTAAAGCAATAGACTTAATTTTTCTGTTATCGAAAAGTCTCAATTTCTACCCTCTTATCTTGAGAATTTAATTATAACCTATTGCAATTTTGTCATCAAATTGCTTTTGTTTCAGACTGGTCAAACTTTATAAGTGCTACCCTGATCGAATTTGCAATTGAGGTACGATTTTGGAAAGCGAAAAACGGAGTTGTATCATAAAGGTCGGTATTAAAAAACTATGCCTTCAGAGATCAACCCTAAAGGCATAGTTTTTTATGGATAGATGCTGATAATCTCAAAGATGCTTATCGTCTAACACCAAGGCAGAATTTTTGGCTAACTTCAAAGCTGAAGGTTTCTGGTTGGCCTGTCCAAGGGGATACCTTGGTGACTTTCACAGTTTGGAAGCATTGATTGTGGCCAACGGTAACGGTCGCAGTGAAAGTCAGTTCTTCTGGACACATTGGTGTTGGTTTGCTTTCCCACCAGTTATAGTCGCTGATTGCAATGCTGACATCGTCGGTGATATCTATCTCTAGCTCGGTAAGTGCTTTAGCAGCAAGCTCATTTTTTGTAGCTAGATCGTCAACTACATAAGAGCATGCAAGAGCGTGAGAAGAACCTAATAAGGCGCTGATAAGGGCTAGGGTAGCGATTATTCTTGATTTTTTCATGTTAACTCCTTTTGGGTAATACGGTTTATTTCCTCAGAAGGAAAATACGGTTTTTGGTGGTATTAGTAAAATTATTAGTTTTGATGAGAGTAGATTAGTTAACTTAATGGCACCTAAAGGTTATCTTAGCCTTGATAGAAGCTGGGAAGTTATATGAAGGAGCTGAACATATGAGCCCAAAACAAATTGTTGAAAAATGGATTGACGCTTTCAACCATGCGGATGTTGATAAACTTGCTTCGCTTTACCATGAAGATGCCACTAATCATCAGGTAGCGAATGAACCGGTAAAAGGGAAAGCGGCTATTAGATCTATGTTTGAAGATGAGTTTTTAAAGGCGGAGATGACTTGTATTCCCGTAAACATTTTTTCAGATGGTGATTGGGCTATACTCGAGTGGGTAGATCCACTCGATATGAGAGGGTGCGGTTTTTTTAAAGTTGTAGATGACAAAATAGTAATACAGAGAGGTTATTGGGATAAGCTTTCTTTTTTAAAACTCCATAACTTGCCAATTTCTGTTGATTAACTCCTACGGCATTATTTGTAATAAGCTTTAGTAAATGAGTGGCTCAGTGTTTCCGTGGTTACTGCCAACCTATTTCAGCACTTAAGAAGTTGTTCCGCCTGATTTGAACTTTTACCGAAAAGTATTGACTAGGCTAGGCCCTATATTGTAAAAGCCTATTCAAACAATCAAAAACGGAATCTCTTTGTTAAGTTTGGAGGATTTATGAAACTTACTCTTATTCTAGCGCCAGTACTTACCCTGTTCTCAACCTTCGCGATTGCTGAAGATCATGTAGATTGTAGCGAGAAGCTTTCTAAGGGTTTCTCCCAAGATAGTGCTAATTATCACGTATATGCTGATTTGGGTGCCGAACACTCAACAGATGTGCAGGCTCTTATCCTAGCTAACCGAGCATTGGAAAAAGCCGGGTGTTTGCGTGGTTCTGCAGAAGTTAATAAAATACGGTGTAAGAAAATTGTTCCTGAAGAGGACCATACGGAAGTTTGTTATTTGGAGACCGATATAGGGTATTTCTTTGTTACTCAAGACTATATTGATACGGCGAATGTAATTTATAATCGTTGGGATTAAAATCTGATTTTATATCGTATTAATTAGTCGACGGAGGGAACTCTTTGTGCTTCGATATCGCCGCCAGGATCGTTCCCGAAGCCAATGCGAAAGGTTAGATCAGCAGTCAGGTTGATTTTATAGGATTCCAAGTCATAAGGGGATATAATTTCCCCACTATCTATGTCTATGAATTTAAAATGACGAATATTAATCACGTCAGACTGGGCTGCTAATGGTGATTGCAGGACATGGACTTGCTTAGCGGGAATTTGTATCTTGCTCGAGTGTGCAGCAATATCTTTATAAACTCGTCCTTCTGTTAACCAGGGTGGTGACAACCTATTTTCAGCTAGCATCTTTTGAAGTGAGTCTTTGTAACTGGTTACAAAGTCTTGCATCTCGCCACCATAGATGGCTAGCTCTTCAATATCAGCAACCTCAAAAATGACCGCTTTAGCAATGGTATGATCTGCGTTAAGAAACAGCTTTATTCGTGAGTTGGTACCCTCGATATCTATATAGATGACATGCGCAAGTTTGCCGGCCCAAGTATTAACCGAATACCACTTTCCTGAAGCGATGTTTTGAGGGTATAGCTGCTTAAAGCTTTTAGGGTTGATAAAGAAGAGCCCAAGTTTTTTGGAGTGGTCATCTGAGCTTCTATTTTCTGCAGCTTCATCAAAGCCTAAATCAGCTGGGATGGCTATTTCTAAAGGGTTCTCGGTTTGGACGATAAAGATCTTTTGG
>JANQHA010000134.1 GCA_028282865.1 Oligoflexales bacterium | reverse complement strand
TCGCTACCGCCAGCTTCAATGGAGCACTGCGACCAACCCTTGGTGACGGCAGAGACCTATCTATCGCTTCGGCAACTATCTCGACTTCGCTCAAATCCTGCTCTAAATAGGGTTCAAGAAGGAGCTGATATTCGGATTTAAAGTCTTTAATATCATTGGCCAAAATATTGCTCACTAATTCCTTAGATTCACGCTTGCCCGACCGAATCAATAGCCTTACTAGATTCAACGGATTGTTTGAACTGGCTTCAATAGCAAGAGGTAGAGGTTTATCGTCATGCCAAGGTTCAGAAATTTTTCCAACAAACGCAAGCTGCACCTCAGGCACTGCAAGCTTCTTTACCAAAATCTGAGCAACTGCCTTACTGGAGAATGCGGGGATAAAGACCTTTGCAGAACTGCTTAACGAAAACACACTCCTAACCGAAGAAGATGTTTCATCGAACCTACCAAATTTAAAGCTCTGAATAACTTCACCAGAATCGATCTTTCTTAGCTCTAACACCTGATTCGAGCTCAACGCATCGATGCCGTTAATTCTAAATTCGATAAAATTCTCGGCTGCCAGCTCAAGCTGAGCTGTCCGAAACCTACTCAAATCATATTGAAGCGGTTGATTTGCTAACAGCTGCCCTTCAATAATACTCAAGTTAGCACTCATAGTGAGCCGGTTTACGGAGTTCTGGATAACACTCAGAGGCTGTCTAAATAAACTTACATCGACTAAAAACACATAGAAAAAAATAACCACAGGCACAACAAGTGAACTCAGATCTCGGCGAAGCCTCTTCCGTGCATTAGATATCGCGCTCATCCGATACTCATCTATTGCCTTCAACCAACTTGCAGAAGGCTCAAAGTCGGCATCATTTTGGTTGAGCAGCAATAAATCTTCGGAAAGATTAGGGTGAGCCATTTCAACGGCAACCAAATAATCCTCGCGAGAGACCTTTCTATAAAGCTTGGGAAAACCGACTACAAAAAATAGCAGATAGCTACCGCCAAATACCGCCCACTGACTGGAATCATTTAACGAAGTATTCAAACGCCATAACAATAGAACTGCTTCAGCATACAAAGCAGCACGAATGAAATTCATCAACACAGCAAATAGAGCATAACGCCTTCTTGCAGAGTTATGTTTGCTATAAAGTTGCTTAATTGAAGACAAGCTAAAGAACCTCTATACACTACAACCAATCAAGGATTTCTTTCACGACCAGCTGCACTACCTCGTCATCTTCCGTCAAGAGGTTATGGGTACCGTCGCTAAATTTTTTCACTTGAAATAGTTCTGGAGCTTTTTGGCGACCAAGAAGTCTATCGATAATCTCATAGTTATTTATCTGCTCTTTTTCGGGCAAAACTATGAGAGTACGATGTTTTAATTTCAGAAAATACCTAGCAACACTATCTTGGGAGTTTAATAGCTCTTTAGCAAAGACAGCGGTCAAACCAAAAACCAGCTCTGGCTTAATAGAATGGATAAAACTTCCCTCACCATACTCGATCGGTGAATGAAGCTTTGGCAGTAGTGCCGAAGATAGCCGTAGCTTTGGCAGCCAATCGGCTAAAACCCCAATCATAAAACGCTTAAACTTTGGCACTGCATGTTTAATTTGAAAAGATGGCGCACTCAGCACTAAAGATTCACAAAAACTAGCATGCTGAACACAAAATTGGGTCGCTATAATTGCCCCAATCCCATGGCCGATAATAATAGGAGGCTTACCGTTAGATTTATGCTTAACCCATGCGGAGACCTGGAGGAGATCGCTAACCAAATTCGAAAACTTTTTTATATACCCGAGCATCCTCCCCGAACGCCCGTGCCCTCTCAAATCAAAGCAGTAGACACTCCGACCTCCGTCCGTAAAGTATTTTGCCGCCGCGCGGTACAAAGTATTTTGCTCAGCTAGGTCGTGCACAATAACTATTGGTGCGTTATCCTGGTTTGGCACGACCCACCCTTTTAGGTAAACCGAGGTTCCACCATGGTCGGTTTCGATATCAAACGCGACAGTCTGGACCCCCAAACCATCACCACTCGGCCTCTCGGCATCGTCGGCTATAGAGCTAGGAGCAGCCTCAGAATCGATGAATTGGGGCAAATGTGAAAGCTGGTTGTGCTCGTTATCAGACACGTTGGAGGTTTTTCTAAGTTAAGAGACAGTTACACTACCGACGATAAAATTGTAGCAAATCGAAAAAATTAAATCATAAGAATTAAAATAATCACAAAAAAAGAGGCGCGCGAATATTCCCCGGGCCTCCAAGTCTCTAAACCAAAGGAGGGGCTCTCCTCCGTTCGGTAGCAAAAAACAACCTAACTAACTAAGACCACTCACCTAAACCAAAGTCACATGATACGCTAAAGCCCTTGGGGGACAGGTCTAACAGTAGTTTTCCACAGGCTCAAAAGGATGACAAGGGTCGACTGTATATCAGGGTCAGATCGCTAGGTTAGCATTTCCCCCAGAACTAGATTATACTCTCGCCCATGACCAAGACTGGGGATGCACTGGCTTCGACAGGTGCGTCAGGCGAGTCAGGGAGCATGTCCGGGGTGGTAACGTGACCCGGTTATAAACGCGTTATAACGCTTAATTGGCAACGACCATTTAGCTCTAGCTGCTTAATTTAAAAGCAGCCGGTGAACTCGAGGTTGTCAGTACCTTTAGGGAACCGTCATCAAACTGACTTGGTTTACAAAACTTCCGTCTGTAGTTTCGTAAACGACATCAACCAGACTGCGGCTAAGTAAGCCTGGCCGTGGGCGTGCTTAGTAAGAGGATAAATCACGGAGGCTAAACATGTAGCGCCTTTTCCGTCACGCATTTGGACGCGGGTTCGATTCCCGCCATCTCCATTAATTTATTGGAAAGGACAGACAGGACAAGAAATGAATAGAGAAAGTGGAAAACGTAGATAGGATTGCATTCTCAATTTACTCAAAGCCAGGCGTATACGCAGTACTCGCTGGATCAGGAATTTCTAGGCCTGCTCTCATTCCGACTGGCTGGGAAGTAATATTAGATCTATTAAAAAAAGAGGCCATTATTTCAGATGGCTCAGAGCCCTCTGACCCTTACAAGTGGTACGTAGATAAATTCAGCGAAGAGCCTAGCTACTCAAAAATACTGGAATCTCTCGGAAAGACACCCGCCGAAAGAAGTTTGATTCTAAAAAATTACTTCGAGCCCAGCGAAGAAGAATTGGAAGAAAACGAAAATGCTAAACAGCCAACACTAGCTCATAGGTCAATCGCAAAACTTTCCAAAGAAGGTTTTATTAAAGTCATTTTAACAACTAATTTCGATCGTTTATTTGAAAAAGCACTCTCTGATGAAGGAGTATCTCCTACTGTGATAAGCACACCAGACTCTATTTCTGGAGCTATGCCATTTGTTCACTCAGGATGTACGCTGATCAAACTTCACGGAGATTATTTAGATGAAAGAATAAAAAATACTATTTCCGAGCTTGATTCTTATGATGATGCAACTGAAGGTTTACTCGACCGTATTTTTGACGAGTTCGGAATAGTTGTGTGCGGCTGGTCAGGAGAATGGGATACCGCCTTAAGAAGTGCGATTGAAAGAGCAAAAGGTAGAAGGTTTACTACATATTGGACTCATAGAGGTGAGCTGGGAGACGCGGCTAAACAGCTATGTAAGCATAGAGATGCGGACCTAATAAAAATTGAGTCTGCTGATAAATTTTGGTCATCGTTAACAGAAAAGATAGATTCAGTTAAAGAACTCAGTAGATCAAATCCGACCTCAAAGAAAATTGCTGTCGCATCCTTGAAGAGGTTTATTTCAAGGGACGAGTTTGAGATCAAGCTACACGACCTGCTTTTTACAGAACTGCGAAACGTGACTACGAAGCTTAAAAGTGACCAGTTCTCCTTTCAAGGAAACTTCGATCCGATAGAAGTTGAAAGTAGGCTTTCCAAGTTTAATTCTATTTTAGAAATTCTACAGGCACTGGCTATAATCGGAGCCTACTGGTCAAAAGATCATCATCATCACTATTGGATTGAAATTGTAGAAGACCTTGCTAATTGCGTTGAAGACGGGAATGGGCTGGTCGCATATAAAAACCTTCGCCTATACCCAGCTTTATTAATCTATTATTCAATTGGGATCTCAGCAATCAAACGTCGTGATTACAGCTTATTAAACAAAATATTTTTTCAACCTAAACTTAGAAGACTTCTTAAGGATGAAAAAGTAGCTGTTGAGGGGCTTAATCACTTCAATATAGTGAGCCCAGAAGTTGGAAGGAAACTTGGTGGAGGTAATCAAGAATACACACCTCTTAGCAATATTCTGCATAAGAAGCTTGAGGTCGACTTTAAAGATTTAATTCCAGATTCAACCACTTTCAATAGATGCTTCAACGAATTTGAATACCTCGCAACTACCTCTTTTATGTTTGCCAGAGATTATCATACATTTAAAAGGGAAGAGTACGAAAAATATCAATTTTGGGCACCCGTCGGGCGTTTTGGTTGGGAAAATGCTAGATGTGAAGATCACTTCCCAAAAAGGATGCTCGAAGTTGTGGCAAATAAAAAAAGCAGTTGGGAGCCTTTAAAAGCCGGTATGTTTGATGGAAATCTTGAAAATATTCAGAATCTTCAAGCATGTTTAAATGAGTTCTTGTTAAAATTGGGGTGGGATTAGTAGAGGTGGTTACCTCTAAGACTTCGAAGGACCTATAATAAAACCAAGACTCATCTCAACCGGCTCGATTTCGAAGAGGCTAAACCTTGTGAAATCTTGGTTTTCATGTTCAACTTAGGCTTTTCGAACCTCGGCTTTGCTGTTTGGAAGTGAAAGATAACAATTTGCTAGGAGTGTTAGCTCCTTGTAGAGTTAGACGAGTTATCACTGCAGATTACCCGAAATAAACCATTTGCAATATTTTGCAGCTGTCGGCCGTAGTTACGGAGCTGTCTGTAGTTAGCAGGAGGGCGTATGCATAAAGGTTCATGTTTATGTGGAGAGGTTACATTTGAAGTTAGTTGTGAACTTCCAGCTCCAAGTGCTTGCCACTGTCGTGAGTGTAGAAAACACTCTGGTCATTACGAAGCTTCGGTGGACATACCAAGAGAGGCTGTGAGCATTGGCGGCGAAAGCAATGTCAAATGGTACTACTCTT
>JANQHA010000647.1 GCA_028282865.1 Oligoflexales bacterium | reverse complement strand
ATAAACCTAAGCTGCTCTGGTACAGCATATAAAATAGCAGTCAATACTTTTGCCTGATCGTTAATATTGGATTGCGCCTCCTGAATCTTACCTTGAATCACATCGAGGATCTCGACAGTTTTTGCAGCAGTGCCAACAGTTGAGGAACCAATGGCGGTAGGGATAAACCCGCTCAGGCCACTTGAGTTAGTAATTGCTAGAGCTATCTGGTTTATATTTAACTCAAGTTTCTTCGAGGCAAACGCAAAATCAATTAGATTATACATTGCTACTGAGATCACTTGGACATCAAGTGACCTCCATACTCCCTAATCTAGAGCAAAGCCCACTTCATCGACAAGCCCATATGGCCTTCAGAAGAGATAAATGGCCGAGGATGGTAGGAAACGGTAGCGGACTTAATGACCGTTTCCTGGCGTGGACAGGATTTAAAAAAAGTTTCATAAGCTCCAAAAGCGGTCCCTATGCCGAAGCCAATCAGAGCTCCTTGCGCAAGTTTCTGAGGTTGCTTCTTCTTGACATCAGTAGCTAGTATCGCCAGCCCGGTTCCAGTACCTCCAATCAGTCCACCATAGATCGCATCTCGCAGCATAATACTGCCACCTAGTGAATTGCAGACAGCCTCGTTAGCGATAGCCGGCTTTGACGACAGCAGTATCGTAAACAGTAAAAACCAATTTCTAATAATCTTTAATAAAGACATAATTCTTCTCCTATTCGATCGGAAGGGTTGGTAAAGAACCCTCCGTTCGGTCGTGATTTATCGTTTCAAAGTAAGGCTGACAGTTCGAGTAGCATTTTCGTCTACATCAATGAATTGAGTTCGACCATTTTTTTCATAAACAGCATTGGGCTCGCCGTCATCAAAGTAACCATTATCATTCTCATCAACGTAAGCAAAAATGGTAAGTTTCTGAGTCTCCAGCTGATCGGTCACAGATTCGATATACTTACCAGTTTCGATATCTACTAGAGGGTCACTTAATAAGGTCATTTGTATAACCGGATTGATTTCGAAATCATCGCTCTTATGTAGTTTAATATAGACTTTCTTTGACTTTTCAATACTCACTCCAGACGCCAATCCAAGCTTGACCCTCACATGAGCCTGAGTTTCTGGCAGCTTGCTAGGGTCCTTGAAGAGTTTATCTAAATAGATCACCACAGGCTGATTCCAGAAGGAATTTTTAGAAACATCCACCGCAGATGGGCTAGAAAGGGCCCCAAACACCCCTACAGGTTGATCTGCAATCAACTCCATACCTTCAAACATCATGGGTACCTTCGCTTCTTCGGCTGTCGAAAGATAAGCACGTAGATAGTATTGGCCGTCAGCAAGCATCATCCTCGTATCGCTCCACTCTCCTTGCCTAGCAGAGAAGTTAGTCATAATCGTGGTACTTTGTGGATGCCCGGTAAATTTGTAATTATCGAAAGCCTCAATATGAACAACATAATTCTCGCCTAAGTCCTCTGGAATCATATAGTGCACATTCACATCGACTTCAGAGCAACCAGATGGGTCGGAGCACGTAGTTAAAAACCTTTGATTACCTGACTCATAGCAATAATAGGTTTTATCTGAATGGGTTCTATTGCCTTCACGTCGATACCTATAAGATGACTCCTCACATTCGACCGAATCATCACGATAGTCATGATGATCAAATACAACAGGACTGGGGTACTGGGGTTCATCCTCCTTCTCATCCTTCCAGTCACAAGATACCAAGTTCCCAATTCCTATTACGGCTATTACAGGAAACAACAATCGCCCAACTTTCTTCTGCTTAATTCTCATTTCAACTCCCTCTAAAATGAATTTAAAATTATTTCATTTAATCAACGGGATTTAGCTGAAAAGCAGGACAAAAAAAAAGACCGCACAAGCGATCCGTTAGAGGTTTAGGTCTATTTAAAAAAGAAATCACTGAACAGTAAGTATTTTACCATCATTGGAATAACTCTGACATCGCTCTTTACCATTCACTGAGATCGTTTTTACGCAACCACCCCAAACATAAAACTTTTCGCCATCCCAAAGTTCTGCAGATTGATCTTCAATCAAAGGGCCTTCGTTCTGAGGACTAATATAGGTACAACCTTTTGTCTTGAAGTGGCAAAAAGCACCATAACGATACCTAAGACTATACTTACTGACACCCCAAAGCACCATAGATCTGTTAGCAACAAAAGCAGAACCTTTTGGATAAGCACCAAGACCAATACGTGATGCCACCACTCTTTCGTGTTTTTGCGTATCGTAAAGGGATATAGAGAATAGATCATCAGGCTCATAAAGATAGTGGTCAATGACCTTACCCTGACTTAGCTTTTGCAAAGGTATCCCATCAACCTCATTGCGCTTAAGCTGAAAAAATCTCTCACCCTCTAGTAGGTGATACTCGGAATTTGAAGAATCTACTTCAGCCCAGATAATCAATTGATCACCGACTTGATCGATAGTGACACTTGCAGGGTCGGCAACCTCAGGCATATTTATTTTTTTAATCTGTAGCTTATCAGAATCATTATAATCATGAGCCAACAGAAGAGCCTTCATTTTCTGCCTACCCCTTTCGGATTTAAACAACAAAAAATTGCCCTTAGCTGTCGAAACAACGGATTCAATGTAGTCATGATCAGTATAAACTTGTAAATCCCAAGATAAATCGGTAAGCCACTTTTTTTCTTCTAAACTAAATACATACACATGCTCTGTAGTATAAAAAACTAACTTGGATTCAGCTAAGAGTGCGTACAACAAGAGTTCACCTGATAGAAGCGGCTTATCAATGGTGTTCCAAGTGTTACTTGGAACATCGTATAGGCCAACAACCAATTGATCGCGCTCAGCATTTTTACCATATACAGTCAGAGTTTTTTGAACCATCGCCATCTTTGGGTTAGATATAGGCGGCGGGGCGCCCACTGCCGAAAAATCTCTCCAACTCAAATTCACCTGACTCATAGCCTGCATAGTCAAAAAAAACTGACCTTTCTCATAGTAATTTTCAATCGTCGCAAACTGTCCATCGTCACTTAAAATCAATGACTGCTCACCCTTATACAATGGTAAATATTGGCAGTTACCACTGTCATGCGAATCGTTCATTAATCGCCTTCCGACCTCCTCAGCAATACCGACGCA
>JANQHA010000645.1 GCA_028282865.1 Oligoflexales bacterium | reverse complement strand
CTTGGACTAGTCCCGCTCCGGCGAGACTTGTTTTTATTGGATTGCCTATTGCCGCCGGCTCCACGAGCTTTTCGAGAGCCTCCTCGACCGTCAGATTTTGTATTTTGCTCACCGGTTTTAGTTTTGTCACTACTACTAGAAGAGCGGTTTCTGCTACGGTTCAACACCAAACTCCTAACAATCTTTTACCGAATGATATGCTTCGTGCTCAAGCCGCAAAGATTTAGGTATCTGATCACATACCTCTGCGGGGCCAAAGTATTGAATCGCTCCAGAAAAACGATAATCATCCGATAGCTTCCAGTGTGTTCTTTTCTCCTTTAATCTCTCAAATGGAGCTCCATTTAATGAAACTAAGCTTTTCTTAATCACTGGCTTCTTAGCACCATTTCTCTGCTCGATGTTCATCATAGTCGTCAGTGGCACACCGATCGCCTGCCACTGATCTCGATCCTTTGTTAAATTTTTCACTACGCTCATATACCCGGTGACACCTAAGTTCAAAAGAGCACCTGCAGTCAAACCAAGTGAATAAGCATAGTCAGCATCAAAATTAGTAGGCGCAGCGCAACGCCCTTCATAACCAAGGAAGTGGCTTTGATGAGCAAAACTGCCCTTATAATCTCCTTTAGACTTTAACTCGCTAAGTCGCCCCTCAACTAACTCTATAAGTAACTTTTCCGTTTCAATTCGGGAAACTTGAACATTACCGTGCGGGTCTCGATCCATAAGCAGCTGCCTTTGAATATCGGTAGGCAGGCTTGAGAAGGTGTAAGAAGCATCTTTACTCAACTTATGGTTGATATACTCATTTTTGCTGGTAAAGCTGTTTAAGGTCGTAAGGTGCTCTCGATTATCAGCCATGATGTTATTCAGTTCGTTAAATAAAGCCCGAATCTCAGGAATAAACTCAATCAATCCTTCTGGAACAAGGACTACACCATAGTCTTTTCCAGCTTCCGCTCTAGCGACAATAACTTGGACAACATCTTCAACGACATCAAACAGCCCCTTATTCTCGGTCTCAACTTCTTCTGAAATCAACACAATGTTAGGGTGAGTTTGTAACGCTGCTTCAAGGGTGATATGACTCGCGGCACGCCCCATCAGTCGAATAAAATGATAATATTTTCTGGCACTCTGTGCATCACGGCTTATGTTACTAATTAATTCAGAGTAGAGCCTAACCGCGGTATCAAAGCCAAATGACGCCTCGACATATTTATTTTTAAGGTCACCATCGATCGTCTTTGGAACGCCAATAACTTTCACCTTACTATTTTCAGTCTTAAAAAACTCAGCAAGCAGCGCAGCATTTGTATTAGAGTCGTCTCCGCCGATAACCACCAAACCATTTACGTCGTGTTTCTTTAACACCTCGGCACAAGTTTTAAATTGCTCAGGAGTTTCAATCTTTGTCCGGCCCGAGCCAAGCATATTAAACCCGCCTGTATTGCGAAATAAATCGACCTCAGCACGCTCAACCATGACATAGTCGTCTTTTAGGATGCCGCTTGGGCCTCCTTTAAATCCAATCAACCTAGATTTTGGAGAAATTTGTTGCAAAGCTTCATACAAGCCACAAATCACATTATGACCACCAGGTGCCTGGCCTCCAGACAAAACCACTGCCACCGTCAGCGGTTTTAAGTTCTTTTGCTCTGACTCTACCTTAGCAGGCTGCATCTCTATAACAGATTGACCGAACGTGTTGGGAAACAGACTCTTAAGCTGGCTCAGCTGGTCAGCAGATATGTCCGGATCAGATTTTCCAACCTCTACTGCTCCAAGAGACGAAATGGCTTTTAGCGCCGAGGGGTATCGGGGTTGATAAAGCGCTCGTTGTTCGATGAATGAAGTCATTTGCTATATTCCTTATCTTTTAAGATCTTACTAATTTAATCACTGATGCGATAGCCTCATCAACAGAGATTCTTTTTTGATCGCAAGTATCGCGATCTCGCAGGGTAACAGTGCCATCGGCTAACGAATCATTATCGACAGTAATACAAAACGGGGTCCCAATCTCATCATGCTTGGCATATCGCTTACCTATCGACTGAGTTTCGTCATACCTAACGTTAAGCCCCTCAATTTGAAACTTTTTCACAATTTCTCGCGCCCTCTCCGGTTGCCCGTCCTTTTTTACCAGAGGAAGCACCGCTGCTTTAATTGGTGCTAATTTAGGGTGAAGCTTAAGGAACACTCGAGTTTTTTCTTGGCCTTTTGCATCGGTGCCTTTTTCTTCGCAATAAGCATCAAGCAAATAACAAAGAACGGCTCTAGTCAAGCCAGCTGCTGGTTCAATAACATAGGGAACATAACGCCAACCGTTCTTACCGGTCTTAGGGTCCTTCTTTTGCTGATCGAAGTAACTAAGCTTAACCCCAGATGACTCGGCATGCTTAGATAGGTCGTAATCGGTGCGAGATGCGATACCTTCGAGTTCATCCCACCCCCAAGGGTACAAATATTCGATATCGTAGCAATCATCGGAATAGTGCGCTAGTTCATCTTTATCGTGCTGGCGTAGTTTGAATTTTTCGGGCTCATTTGCATATTTCTGATACCACTCTATTCGGGCCTGGCGCCAATAATCCAACCATTCATTTTGGGTTCCCGGCTCGCAGAAAAACTCCATCTCCATCTGTTCAAACTCGCAAGATCGAAAGACAAAGTGCTCGGTAATAATTTCGTTACGAAATGACTTTCCTATTTGAGCGATACCAAACGGAACCTTCATCGAAGTGGTTTGCTGAATATTTAAAAATTGGACAAACATAGCTTGCGCGGTTTCAGGGCGAAGGTAGACCGCACTGCTCTGGATGCAGCGCTCAAGCTCTGCACGAATTTCATCTGGCGACAAATCTTTCTCAGAAATCTTATTAACAAATGATCCAAGTGGGTCAATCGGCCCATAAGAAGTTCGAAACATTAAGTTAAACTGCCGCTCGTCACTTAAACTAGCAGAACCACAGTTAGGGCAAACATAACCGCATGGCTCAACAACACCTGTGGCCTTTTTGCCACCACTTTTACCACCAACAATAAATTCTACTTCGGAGCCGGGCTCAGCCTTTGGTGCTTTATCGGCTCGAAAGCGTTCTTTACAGTTTAAGCAATCTACCAAGGGATCATTGAACCCCGATAAGTGTCCTGAAGCACGCCAAACATCGCTGTGCATCATAATCGATGCATCTAAACCGACAATATCCTCACGCTCATAAACCATAGCGCGCCACCATTCGCTGGCAATATTCTTCTTAAGTTCGACCCCCAAAGGACCATAGTCATAGCAGGACTTAAGGCCACCGTAGATCTCGCTGCTTTGGAAAATAAAACCACGCCTCTTGCATAAAGAGACAATTTTGGTCATTAGATCTAATTCGCTCAACTAACCACCTTAAGCTCAAAATTCAATCACCTGCTTTAGAACAGTGAAAATAACTAAAAACACTATGAAAATCCATAGGTTTTTAGAAACGTAATATGGTTATGGTTACAGAACCTGTTGGTGACGGAGGAGCCTAATCGTGGTGACGGAGCACCGCTACCAAAGCGACTTTCAGGGGTAATAAAACGAAGAAAATTGTTGGGTTGTCGGTGATTCAGTCGAGGAACTTGCCGCCTCCGTCACCGTTTTTGAGGCCCCACTGCGAGTGGGCCGAGAAACTCGGATGGATGATTTAGCCGCGCGTTTGTACTCTAAAAGATCGTCGAAAGATCGTATCTGCCTATTTAGCCCCTGTCCTTCCGGCGCTGATCGCGCCTCACCAAGGTCTTCTAAATATTGGTCAATCGCTTCTTTAAAGCTTTCGGCTTCTAGCGAATTCTCATAATATTCTTCAGGTGGCCAATCATTCTCGTCGTTCGCCAGCTCCGTGTTGGGTTCTGACTTATCCGTCTTAGCGGGCCCTTGAAAGCTATAGTGGGTCAAACTGACTCTAACTTCACCGTTACTTACGACAATCCCCCCACGAGAGATATCCTGAATCTTCCATCTACGCATATTTGGAAGAGACTGCCCCGATCGGAGCATGAAGCTGCGACTGCTTGCTACATCTTTGATAACGACAATGCCAGAATCAGTTTTGTTCTTCTGGGCCTCAGCGATCACCCCAACTAGTTTGAACTTTGACAATATGCCATCATTCTCTACCGCTGCACCATTTAGTGGTGACAGAAGGATCAAGATTAAAAGGCCGATACGCATTCTTCATACCCTATCTTTATTGGTATATTAGACTTCGACCGTTTTTAAAAAAAATTTAATAAACTAGGTAAGAGAGACTTGTTAGTCAGCTATAATAATTAGTTTATTCAGCTGATTTAAGTAGGTAACCAAATCAATATTACATCTTGTTAGCCGAGAGGTTAAAGTTAAACGACAAGTGAAAGGTTCGTTGCTCTGATGAGCCTATATTTTTAAACTTAGATAGGTCATGGCCGACTAACGACGACATTGCTGCACGATCTAAACGTCCATAACCACTGCTTTTGAACAATCGGTAGTTAATAGCGCTGTCATCTCGGTAAATTTCGATAATAACCCGACCTTGCTCACCGTAGCGAATTGACCGCCTTGGGTATCGGGGCTCGATTCCATCTATGTTAACTGCTTCAATAACCGTTACTTTGCTTTCCTGAGCTCCGTCGTTTTCTACCGTGGTTTCCTGATCTCGATTTACCTGCTCAGCTGCAGCGAAACTAGAGCTACTAGTCATAGCCCCTTGAGGTTGTGTGGGGTTATCGGGACCTACCGTTTCTACTACTCTCACTTTGATACTGACACTACTATTTGGCCGATCAGCGCGGCTAAAAGCTCCCTGCTCAACAACTGCCAGAACTACCAAAGCGTGAATGAAAATAGAGATAAACCCTGCGACAAACCAAGACATTCTGCCACCTCCTTGAATCGAACTGGATTATATTCCTAGCTTCAAGAAAGTCCACACATAGTTGATTTGCATATGCCTTGTAAGGTCGAGTAGATAAAACTGCAGAATAAAACACAAAAAAAGCCTGCATAAGCAGGCTAAAGGTTTAAACTAAATACAATAAATTAGTCTTCATCCCGCAAAAACCAGTAAAGAAACCAGAAGCTGATTGCAACCGCAACTGATATAACACCTACATTCCTCGCAGCAAGGAGGTAAGCAATGACTGAAACTGAAGTGAAGACGATCGCAACCGTTAGATACTTATCTTCAGTAGAGGTTCCGGCATATGCGGTCGGGAACAGAAAGTCAGATACTTTATTCATAATGCTTGGCTGGTTTAGTACCAGTTCATCAGCATCTCTAATGCTCTTAATAAAGTCCTCGATCTTATCCTTATTGATAATAATAGAAGCTAAATTTGCTTCAAGAATTAAGCTCTCATCGATTGCTGGCTCACCAAGCACTGACTCGTTAAAAGAAGCTATATCACCAGATACTTTGTAAATCTTATAACCTAAATTATAAACAGTAGTCGAGTCCCCTAACGCAGCGGTATTTAAAGCGCGATACTCGTTCTTTTGCTCGTCATAGTTAAATAAAACAAAATATTGACTCGGGTTAAGTCGGTAATCGTCGACCGAAATATCGTTACCACTAATATCTTTGATATATAGGTCTTGATCGTTCATCATCGCAGTAACCGCAGCGTTCATTGCCGCATTGGTAAGAACAGATGCATTGGACTGGGCAGAAGAGCTGCCACTAGAACCTTGATTTGCTTGCTCAGCAGCAATCTGTTCATCAGTGCTCTTGAGCTGCTCTTGAGAAGCGGGCTCAGTAGGTGCTGGCTGTGGGCTTGACTTCCGCGATTTGCTTGGCGTACAGGAAGCAAAAACCATGCTGCACGATAGAATAACGCTTAAAAACTCTCTCATATGTAACCTCATTTTTTTTAATAAAACCCTTCTCCGACTATCTTAGATGCGAACTCCATGCCACATATAACCACCTGATTTAATTAAGTTTTATTTCATAAACCCTGTCAAAATATTTGAGTTTTACGACAACTTGTGAAATGTTTAGACATGAAAATTGAGTCTGCTAAGAGATTTCGATACAATGATTAAGTATCTATTTTTCAAGGGTTTTTAGTCGTGAAAAATTTGAAGTTTATAATAGCAGTAACGACTATCTTAGTGGCATTTAACGCAATAGAAGTCACTTCCGCTGCTCCCAAAACAATATCTTGCGAGCAGACCTTTAGCAAAAAACTAGATATCAGGATTGAGCATAGACAGGACCAAATGCTTGCGCGTAATGCTGCGGCAAGAAAAAAATACGAATCAACTGGCAAGGTAGGGGAAAGTATCAAGCTAGTTACTTTCAACGCCGGCCTACTAAATAAACTATTTAGATTGGCTTACGTCCCAGAGTATCAGCGCCGCAGCCCAGAAATACTTAATAGCCTAGATATTTACTTGAGACAAGAACGTCCAACCATAGTTACTCTACAAGAAATATGGCACCTTAAAGATGTCGAATCGATAGAACGTGTAGCCAAATTTAACGGATACACAAGTTTCGTCGCAGAAAAAACTAAAAATACTAATCCGTTTGGCCTCATGATTTTGACAGACTCCCGGCGCATGAGCAAAGAAACTCCAGCGAGGGTTCACCGCCCTATTGCTGCACCAAGATTGGCTACAGAGAAGCTCGCGGGCCTTAAAAAAGGTTTTTTTGCAACTAATATCACCATGACAAATGGAACAAGAATATTGGCAATAAACGGTCACTTCACCTACTCCTCTAAGGGCACAGAAGCTCGTTTATTGCAGCTGGAAAGACTAAGTGATTTTATAAAAGATCAGAAGGAACATTATGATTATGTCGTATTAGGTATCGATACAAATTCTTCGGATCGCTTCCCGAAAAAAATTGATGGTAAAGACTTTGATGAGGTAGCAACAGGTTGGTATCGCGACAAAGAAGTATACTTAAATACGGCCTTATTAAATCATGAAATTGAATTCACCGATGTATTTAAGGCCACTGAAGCTACAGCTCCTTTTACTCAAGATCCCACTAAAAATGCGATCGCAAGACATGGTTCGACAACCAAAGATGAACCCCCACAGAGATTAGACTATATCTGGATCGGTAGAAACCCCAGCTCAAATAATGATTTTTATGTTTCGGAGCCAAGCCTGGTATTCGAAAAAGCATTGACCAATCTAGACGGCTCAGCAAAACTAGCATCAGAATATAGTAGTAACGATGGAACTAGCGGCGGCGAACTTTTTCTATCGGACCACTCAGGTGTAACAGCAAATGCAATGCTATTTCGATTGGACAATTAACACAACGAGCCTATTGATTAAGAACCTCCCCCACTTTGGCCAAAAACTTGACCAAATCTTCCTAACATACTCATCATTAATGCCCGGTTTAGGATAGCTAAGGTAACTAGGTAGCAAACGGCACCAATTGAAACTTCTAGCACCAAATGTAACTCCGGTAGTAACTTCAGCACGGTAACCATCGCTACCGAGGATACAAATATAGAAATAAGATCCCGTATTTGGAATCGATCGATGTACTTCATAGCAACCCAAGATAAGGTTACGCCTAAAAACATTTTTGACAAAACTACTGATATCGCGCCACCAAGCATGCC
This sequence comes from Oligoflexales bacterium, assembly GCA_028282865.1. Lineage (GTDB taxonomy): Bacteria > Bdellovibrionota_B > Oligoflexia > Oligoflexales > CACXFL01 > JANQHA01. Next base: position 323 of record JANQHA010000645.1, on the reverse strand, counting down.
AAAATGCTTAATGAGCAAGGTCGACAAGCCTAATTGAACTGGCAGAGCCAAAATAATCAAAGTATTCAGCAGTCTGATGCGGCCTTTAATCAACAAGATTTGATAGCCAAAAAACATAATCAATGTATGAAAGACCATACTTAATACCAGCAAAGACAAAACATCAGCCACAACAGTAAAATCGGAACCAAGAACTAGCTCCAAAATCTGCCCGCTAGTAAACCAAATGCCAAATGCAATCGGAAATAATATAAAATAAATTGAAGTGAGGCTTAACCGAGCATGAGCGGTTAGTACCTTCCTCGAGCCATTCGAGACCATTT
>JANQHA010000270.1 GCA_028282865.1 Oligoflexales bacterium | reverse complement strand
AAGTTGTGTTTATTGCTCTCGACACTGATAGAACCTAATTTTTTTGTTTGGCCACTGCGCCCATGTTACCATAAAATATGCTGCCTGACGAAGTTGTTTTACGGATACTCATAGCGCGACGTGTGTTTCTTTGGCTATCCATAGAAGGCGTATCATAAAGTCCAGATGCAAAACTTATATTTGCTAAAGACTTTTCAAAAGGGTTAGTACGCGACGTATTTGCCCTCTTATAGGCTTCGGTAATAAGCAACAACGCATCGTAGCCCATTGCAGCATACACATTGGGTATCTGACCAAACCGACGTCTGTAAGATAGTACAAAAGACTGAATGCGTTCATCTGGATCGTCTATAGAAAAATGAGCTGGAAAGTAATGCCCACTTATTGCTGCCTTTGATGCTGCGGCGTGCAATTTAGGGCTGTCCCATGAAGTGACTCCAACGAATGTCGTAGTTAGGCCGACTTTCTTTGCTTGCGTTACAACCCTCGCTGCGTCAGAAGCAAATATAGGTGCAAATACCGCTCCTGGTTTTTGCTTCTTTATCTTAGCTAAATTAGCGGTAAAATCAGAAACGCCTTCGACAAAAAACTCGGTGGCGGTTATGTAGCCTCCCAATTTCCTAAACTCTTTCTCGTAGGACTGCTTCATTTGGCGAGAATACTGCGAATCTTTTTGGTATATGATTGCGATCTTTTTCTTGCCTAATGTCTCGAATGTAAACTGCGCGAGCAAAGCCGCTTGATGAGGATCAGAAGCGGGGCTACGAAAGAAGTGACTATTGCTACCGTTATGGGCGATGCTGGTTTCTGTAGCGGTGACCAGTGGCTTGCCACTAGCCTCTATTGCAGGAGAAACCACAAGCGTTGCTGTGCTTGTTAATGGGCCGATAAAGACGTCGGCCGAGCGAGATCGAACCAGGTCTTTCGCTACTTCTTCGGCTTTTGAAAGAAGAGATTGATCATCCTTAATTTTTAATCTAACAAATGGGGCTAACTCCTTGTTTTGTTCTTTAAATTGCTCTAGTGCTAATTTCATCCCATTGCTTGTTTGAGTTCCAAATGATTTCAGCGGTCCCGACAATGAGGTTATCATGCCGATCCGAAGCGGGGCACGGTTAACCTGTGCGTAGACTTTCGAGCTTTCTGTAACGGTCGTCGGTAAAAGAATTAGACAGCCGACTATCAAATATTTCAAAATAGCTTTCCGCAACCGGAGCTCCTAACTGATCATAACCCGAATTTACCTGAACTTTAGTCACTTTGGCAAGATCGGGTATAAAATAATTGATTTTAAAGGGTGTTATTGGTTCTATAGATTACCTTTAAATTTTATAGAGGTTTTTGATGGTAGAAATCGAATTTTGGCAGAAATGCTGGCAAGATGGCACAACCGCATGGAATATTGGTAGTCATCACCCATACACACCCGCGATTTTAAAACGCTTAAAGCAATTAAATGATACTGCCATCAATCGAGTGTATGTTCCAGGCTGCGGTCACGGGCATGATGCGGCGTACTTTGCAAAAAGTGGGTATCAGGTGATAGCCGGCGATGTTTCACCAATAGCCGTCGAGCAAGCAACTACCTTATACGGCACTAACGATACATTGACAGTTCGAGTGGAAGATATCTTTAGTCCATTAGCGCATGAGAACAATACTTTTGATATGGTTTTTGACAGGGCTGTTCTTTGTGCATTTTCTCCAGAGCTAAGACCTTCATATGTTGAGGTGTGTAGTCAAAAGCTTAGAACAGGTGGTTTGTTTGTAACAATTCCATTCACCGAGGTTTGCTTTCCGGCAGACAGCGGCAGATCGGGGCCGCCTTTTGCGGTCGACGTTCACCAGGTGAGGCAGTTGCTAGAGGGCCAATTTTCTTTGGTCTATGCTGAGGAATTTGATAAGCCCTCTCATGAGGGAGTAATTGTTAGCGAAGCGGTTATGATATGGCGCAAGAAGATCTAGTAGGAGTAGTTCGTTGACAAAGTTTGATACTCAGTTGATTTCTAAGCTTGCTGATCAGGTTATGCATCACAAAAAGCTTTACTATGCTGGGCATCCCGAGATGAGCGATGTCGAGTACGATAAACTTGAAGCACGTTTGAAAAAGTTATCACCTAGACATCCTGCGCTGAGCTTTGTTGGCTCTGAAGTCGCTTCTAGTAGTAAAAAGGTTGCTCATAAAGAGCCGATGCTTTCCCTTGCGAAAACTTACGACCTGGCTGAGCTAGAACGCTGGATAAAAGATCACCCTGTTGTTGGTATGCAAAAGATAGATGGCAATAGTCTAAGTATTATTTACGAAGACGGTGAGCTTGTGCTCGCTAAAACTAGAGGTAATGGCCGTGAGGGTGAGGATGTCACCGATAAAATTGCTTGGATCAGTGATCTGATTCCTAATCTGCCTGGTAAGTATAACGCTGAGATTAGAGGAGAACTCTTTTGTTACGAGAGTCGATTTGTGAGGCTAGTGCACGAATTTATTGATCTAGGTTTAGAGAGGCCTACCAGTCCTAGAAATATTGTCGCGGGACTCTTGGGGAGGAAAAATCACCAGCATTTGGCAAGGTATTTTAATTTTTATGCATTTGAATTAATCTCTGATCATAAAGATCTTCAGTTTAAGTTCGAAATAGATAAATTTTCATGGCTAAGTAAGGCTGGCTTTAGCCTTCCGGCACCGGCCCTGTTGAGTAGTATTGAAGAGGCTAAGTCCTACTTGGACGAGGTTAAAGTTGTCATGGATCAAGATGAAATTGGTTTAGATGGAGCGGTGTTTAGTTATAACGAATTAAACCTACATAAAGAATTGGGTAATACCGCTCATCACCCCCGAGCTAAGATGTCTTTTAAATGGCAAGGTGAAACAGCTACATCCGAAATTCAAGAAATTATTTGGTCGACCTCTCGCCTAGGTATAGTGACGCCTGTCGCTGTTATTGACCCGGTGACCTTAAGTGGCGCCAAAATAACTAATGTAACCTTACACAATGCCGCCCACGTCAAAGTTTATGACCTTAAGCCAAGAGATTTGATTGAGCTAGTTAGATCTGGAGAAGTCATTCCAAAATACTTGAGAACTATTAAACCTGGTATGGGAACCAGTAAATTTCCGAAAGCTTGCCCAGAGTGTGGTTCCCGGTTACAGTTTGATGATGTCCGACTGACTTGTCCTAATCAAGAGTCATGTCCTGCACAGCAAAGTGGTACGATCTTAAATTGGATCAAGTGTGTCGGTATCGATGATTTGAGTGAAAAGCGGCTAGGGCAGATGATGGATTTAGGTTTGGTCGATTCGATCCCCGACCTATATCGCCTGACCAAGGACGATTTGTTAAAACTTCCGCAAACAAAAGAAAAGATGGCTTCTAAGCTATTTATGAATATTGAAAGCTCTAAGAATGTTGGATTAGCTCAGTTTTTAAATGGTCTAGGTATCGCTGGAACTGGATTGACTTCTTGGGAAAAGCTGTTGAAGAAGTTTAATAACCTCAAAGCTCTCCAAAAGGCTTCCGTAGAGGATCTTGTTGAAGTCGACGGCTTTGCCGAAAAGTCCGCTGAACAAATTGTAGCCGGGTTAAAGCGCCTTGCGCCGGTGATCGATGAACTATTTAAAGTCGGTTTGAAGCCGACCGTCTCAACTTCCTTAGTCACGGGTGGCCCTTTGGAGGGCAGGCAGATTGTTATAACTGGCAGTTTGTCTGAGCCACGATCGTTTTTTGAAAAAATGATTCGACAGGCTGGTGGAAACCCGACTTCTTCGGTTTCTAAAAAAACCTTTGCTGTGGTTACCTCTGACGTAACGTCAAATTCATCAAAAATGAAAAAAGCACGAGACTTAGGTGTAGAGATTTGGGGGGAGGATGATTTGCGTAGTGCCTGTGATATGTAAAGCTGTTATATATAGCTGTGATGCTTTGCCTCGAACAACAGCTCCTCTCTGAACTCTGGATCTGCGATTTTTATAAGTGACCTTGCTCGTTCTGCAACGCTTTTTCCTCTTAACTCCGCGATGCCAAACTCAGTAACTATGGTATCAATATCGTTACGGCCAATACTGACCTTAGCTCCTGGGTGAAGCTCTAAAACAATTTTAGAGTATTTTTGCTTGGTATTTTTATCAATACCGGTCGAGTGGATGGCTATGATACCTCGGCCACCTGCTGATCGCTGGGCACCAATATGCGTGTCCATGGCTCCGCCAACCCCACTCAATTCCTTGTGCCCGATAGACTCGGAGCATACCTGTCCGGTGATATCAATTTCGACCGCTGTGTTGATAGATGTCATCTTGTAGTTTCGACCCATTCTGTAAGGGTCATTTACTATCGATGCTGGATAGAACTCCACCACTGGATTGCAGTTCACAAAATCGTACAGTCGCTGACTTCCTAATGCAAAGGTAGCTATGATTTTATTTGGAAAATATGTTTTGCGCCTACTGGTAATAACGCCTTGCTCGTATAAGTCAGCCATTGCATCATTCATCATTTCGGTATGAACACCCAGATCCTTTTTGTTTTTTAAAGTTAATGCGACGGCATTTGGTATCCCGCCAATTCCTAATTGTATGGTCGATCCGTCAGCGATCAGCGGGTTAATATGTTCAGCAATTTGTAGGTCTGTACTCGATGGCTGCTTTGACCCAATAGTTGGTAATTTATATTCGTTGAAGATGAAATAGTCGGTATCACTCGTGTCAAAAATCGTACCGCCGGAGGTAAACGGTAACTTCGGGTTTATCTCCAAGATCACTTGTTTCGCCATGCGTAATACTTCTGGTTCGTAGCAGGCGCCTGGACCTAGGCTTATAAAGCCTCTTTTGTCGGGTAGACTACAGCTGCCCCAAAAAATATCTGGAGGATCAGTCAGTCTCATATTTCTAACCCATTGAGATAGGTGTTGAGGTACGTAGTGAATCAGCTCCCTGCCCTGGTGTGCACGAACTTCGGGAGTCAAAAACATAACTCGAAGGTTTATATGTTTATTTAAGTCTGGGGTTTGGAAGCAAGGGTAGTTTTGCATCGGGTTTGCGCCTAGCACTCCAACTCCAGTCCAGTTTTTCGAAGCTTCGTGAAGTTGTGAGTAAAACCCTCGTGGTTCGCATACCGCCATTGACGTAGTGATGGTATCTCCGTCTTTAATCAGCTTGTAAGCGTCATCAAGTTCGATGATTTTATGAGACACAGAGTCAGGAAGATTGTATTTTTTAGGGGTCATTATAGACCTTACTTATGTGTCGATCCGAAACCACCTTCTCTTTTGCCACCAACTGGAAGCTGAGGGATTCGGTGAACGAGGTTTAGCACCATCTGAGCAATTCTGTCACCTTCTTCGATCTTAAACTCTTTCTCACCCATATTGGCAAGGATTACTCCAATCTCGTCGGGGTAATCCGCATCTACCGTGCCTATTCCGTTAGGTAGGGTGATTCCATACTTTAACGCCAAGCTTGATCGGCAGCGGATCTGGATTTCTGGGATATACTGATCGGGTACTGCTCCCCAATCAACTCGGTCTATCCAGACACCGGTTGGAACGATCACGCGCGCTAATGGAGCAATAGACGTGGCAACGCGGGCTTTTAAATCAGCTGCCGCGCTACCGCTGGTCATATATTTCGGTTCTGAAGCTTGGTCAAATCTCAGATAAATCATATCGCTGCTACTTATTGAGTTGGCTTTTTGTCCATTGCCTCTTTGCGGCTAAGCTTGATTCGACCGGTGTTGTCGATCTCAAGTACCTTCACCATAATTTCTTGGCCTTCAGAGTAGTGGTCATGAATGTTCTCTACTCGTCTGTTCTCTAATTGAGAAATATGACAAAGCCCTTCGGTACCAGGTCTGATCTCAACAAAGCAGCCAAAGTCGACCACCTTTTTAATTGTACCCAAGTAAATGCTGCCAGGCTCAGGGCTGGTAGTGGACTCTCTGATTAGCTTTTTTGCCCCTTCGGCAGATGCGGTATCTGGCGATACGATATTCACAATACCGTCATCAGATATATCAATTTTTACGCCGGTTTCAGCTGTAATCCTTTTGATGTTCTTACCACCAGGTCCAATAAGATCTCTAATTTTATCAGAAGCAATCTTAATTTGGAAAATTCTCGGTGCGGTATCGCTTAAGTCATTTGGGCTATTAATAGCAGACGTAAGCTTATCTAAGATATGGGTACGGCCTTCCTTCGCTTGCTCCAGAGCTTGCTTAAGAACTTTCATCGAAAGCCCATCAATCTTAATATCCATTTGCAACGCGGTGATACCATTCTTGTCACCACATACTTTAAAATCCATGTCTCCCAGATGATCTTCGTCGCCCAAAATATCAGATAGGATCGCAAACCGATCCTCGCTTTCCATAATCAAACCCATAGCGATACCGGCGACAGGGCCTTTAAGTGGAACCCCAGCATCTAACATAGCCATAGTACCAGAGCACACTGCTGCCATAGAGGACGATCCGTTGGACTCAAGTGTTTCCGAAACAAAACGTATTGTATAGCCAAACTCCTGTTCTGTTGGCAGAACTCGTTCAAGAGCGCGCTCAGCCAAAGCACCGTGTCCAATTTCTCTTCGACCAGGGGCTCGCATAGGTCTAGCTTCACCTACAGAAAGTGGAGGAAAGTTATAGTGAAGCATAAAGCGCTTTCGGTAGTCGGATTCAGCAACAGAGTCGACTCTTTGGGCGTCATCGCCGCCACCGAGAGTTACGACTCCTAGAGATTGAGTCTCTCCTCTAGTAAATAGAGCTGAGCCATGAGTCTGTTTTAAAACTCCCGGTTCACAGCTGATTGGCCTAATATCTTTAGTTGAGCGACCATCAATACGCCTCGACTCATTCAGAATCATATTTCGCATGATATCACTTTTAATGTGCTCGAGAGCTTTTCCGAGCATGACCCCTCGCTCAGCGTCTTTATCGGGATTAAACTGCTCGCGTAATTTCTTCTCTAGAAGCTTTGACGCTTTGCTCCGCGCTGACTTCTCTTTTATCGCAAAAACATCCATGACTTGATCTTTTAAAGCATTAGATACTTCTTCTAAAAGAGAACTATCAACTTCAGTGTTCTCCAGATCTCGTTTGGGAAGTCCGATTTCTTTTTGGATTTCAAGCTGCATATCAAATAAAGGCTTCATAGTTTTGTGGCCAAACTCGATAGCCTCAATCATCTTGTCTTCGGTTAGAAAGTCAGCGCCTGCCTCAACCATAAGTATCGCATTGGGCGTAGCGGCTAAATTTAAGTCGAGTGCTCCGGGGTCTCTTTCGTTTGGATCAAGAATAAAGTCGCCACTATCGTTCATCCCGATTTTTAGAGATGCAACGGGGCCATTAAATGGAATGTCGCTAATCATTAACGCAGTACTCGCGCCAACTAAAGCCAACGGTGCTGGCTGGTTTACTTTGTCGTACGAGACTACAAAGCAGGTAACGAAAGTATCGCACATGTACCCTTCGGGAAAGCTAGGTCGCAACGGGCGATCAATAACCCTCGCAGTTAGTGTTTCTCGATCGGAAGGACGACTTTCTCGTTTTAAAAAGCCACCTGGGATTTTACCGGCGCTATACATTTTCTCGACATAATCGACCGTTAATGGAAAGAAGTCTTGGCCTTCTTTCTTTTCGTCCGCTGCGCAAACGGTTACGAGTACCTGAGTGCCGCCGCAGGTGACCATTACACTGCCATTTGCTTGCTTAGCATACTTTTGAAACTCAAATTTTATTGTTTTGTCACCTACTGTGACTTCCTTGACTACTGACATTAAATTCTCCAATAACTTATTTTGCCAACTAATAAAAAAAGCCTCGTTAACATTGCTACCCCTTTTATAAGGGGTTACTAGCAAACGAGGCGCATACGTAAAATAAAACTACCGGCGTATACCCAGCTCTGCGATCAAAGTCTTGTAGCTTGATGGGTTTCTTTTACCAAGGTAGCGTAGAAGTTTTCGCCGCTGGCCTACCAGCTTTAGAAGACCTCTCCTTGAATGGTGGTCTTTGGCATTTACTTTGAAATGCTCATTAAGCATTTTTAACCGCTCGGTAAGCAGGGCGATCTGAACCTGTGCGGAAGCAGTGTCACCTTTGCTTTGAGCAAATTTTTTTGTTATTTCTCTGATCTTATCGGCTGGTAGCCCCATTCCTAATGTCCTTCCATACTGTATGAGCTGGCGAAGATAGCTAAATCATTCGTATTTTGCAAGCCTATACTGGTTAGTATCGATTAATTAGATTTTTCTTATAACCTATAGTTTTAAGTGCATATAATTTTTAACATAAAATATTAAATTTGACTTTTTTTAAAAAAGTATGTATATATTAACTACAAAATGGATCGGTATGGCGTACCTGGCCCCGACTTAAGGTCCCAGAATTTGATATATTGTTGTTCTTCTTGCTTGGTCGATAACTAAGGTCCCAATAATATTTAATATTTTGACAAGAAAGAGGTCTCTATGTCAGCTAAGCGCAAGTTTGAAATCGGTGATAAGGCCGTTTACCCAGCTCATGGAGTTGGTGTTATTAAAAGGATCGAGTCTAAAGAGATTAGTGGAAATAAAGTCGATTTTTACGTCATTGAGATTCTTTC
>JANQHA010000585.1 GCA_028282865.1 Oligoflexales bacterium | reverse complement strand
CACAGATGCTACGAAGGAGCTGTGTTTGTCGTGTTCGGCTTTTTTGATTCCTGACTGCGTGAGACAGGGCTTTGGTGGTGCCTACAAACACAGCTAGTTTCTTGGCCCTAGTTAATGCTGTATAAATCAGATTTCTCTGTAACATGATATAGTGCTGTGTGGAGATAGGAATGATAACTACGGGAAATTCACTCCCTTGAGATTTATGGATGGTTATGGCATAGGCTAGCCGAAGCTCTCTTATATGGTCCGATTTGTAACTGACATTTCGATCGCCAAATTGCACCACTGTTTTGCCGCCATCCACTCCGCAGTGGAGCACGATTCCAATATCGCCATTGAAGACTTTGAGATCGTAATTATTTACAGTTTGAATAACTTTATCACCCGGTCGCAGCACTAACATAGATTTTTTTGACTCTGCCTTACCTGGAGTCTTGGGGTTTACCAGGTTTTGAATGTCATCGTTTAGACCTTCAGTTCCTAACTCACCCCGATTCATTGGTGTCAGTATTTGAATATCTAATACGGGATCAAACCCACATTCCTTAGGGATTTTATCTTTAACTAGAGCCTTGATAACCCCTCTAATGTGCTCAGTCTCCTCTATCTCTATAAATTTGCAGTCGCTAGCGATATCAAATTTGGGAAGATCGCCTTTGTTTATGCTATGAGCCACTTGAATAATTTGAGAGTCACCTTTTTGTCGGAAAATCTCACTAAGTTCGCAGTACGGGACCCGTTCCGACTGAATCATATCTCGCAGAACGTTCCCTGGTCCTACAGAAGGCAGCTGGTCTACATCTCCTATGAAAATGATCTGTGCTCGAGCTGGAACAGCCCTGAGTAAAGCCGCTGCTAAATGCACGTCAAGCATCGACGCCTCATCAACTATAATGACCTCAGCTGTCAGAGGGTTGCTACTATTATGCTCAAAGTCATTTAAATGTGGCATCCACTCGAGCAGTCTATGAATTGTTTTTGCCTCTACAGAAGACACATCCGATAACCGCTGAGCTGCGCGACCAGTGGGCGCGCACAGTGCGATCGTTTTGCCGTGGTCCTGGAAAAATTTTATAATGGTATTAGCGGTAGTAGTTTTACCGACACCAGGACCACCGGTAAGAATAAATACCCTGCTTGAAGCAGCAGTAGTCACGGCAGATTTTTGTTTGTCATTAAGCACAATATTTTGTTCTTTAGTAGAGCTATTTATCAGTTGACTGACTTTGTTTGGGTCTATTGAAATCGGGTGACAGAGCAAGTCTTTGATTTTCTGAGAGATGTCACATTCGGCTAAATAAGTCTCTGCCCGATAATGTGCTAATGTGTTTTCTGAGATCTCGCTAGAAATCACTTCTGAAAATACTGAGCAGTTTTTCTCCAAGATCGCTATGCAGTCGAGTAGAACTGGCTCGATTTGTTGCTTCTCTAAATTTAAGCTCTTTTGGAGCTCTTCGATCAATTGATTTGTAGTTAAGTAGCAGTGCCCGGTGTCTTCGGAAGTTTTAAGCTGATGTTGGACTGCTGCTTGAATTCTTTCTAATGAGTCCTCGGCGATCCCAAGGCTTAGGGCAATCTGATCTGCAGATTTAAAACCTATACCCGCGATGTCTAAAGCTAATCTATATGGATTTTGAGAGACTATCTTGATCGCGTTGTAGCCATAGGTAGATAAAATTTTATGTGAGAAATGTGGGGAGACTCCATGTTCAGAGAGAAACATCATCACATCGTTTGCCGATTTGTCCTTATGCCACGAGTTTATAATGGAGCGGAGTTTTTTCTGGCCGATAGAGTCGATTTCCAATAAACGATCGATGTCCTGATCTAAGATGTCCAGAGTTTTTTCTCCGAAATGATCGGTGATTTTCTGTGCTGTTTTCTCTCCTATGCCTTTGATAATTCCAGAAGCTAAGTATTTGGTTATTCCTTCACGGGTACTGGGCCTTATAGATACAACCCGATTGACTTTGAACTGCTGACCGTAATGTGGGTGAGTGGTCCATGCACCAAAGAGCTGGTAACTTTGCCCTTCGTTTATTACCGGAAAAGATCCGGTGACCGTGACATCACGGCCACTGCTTGAGGCCACAACCTTTGCTACAGTCCAACCGTTTTCATCATTTCTAAATGTTACTTAGGAAACTTCGGCATCTAATTGTGTAAATTCGTCAGGCATTCGTCACATACATAAGTTAAATTAAGTATTTAGCACAATAGAGGTTCCGTGGTTGAAGGCAAGCTATTTTGTTACTTAAATCGTATCTGTGTTGAGGCATCTAGAACTTTTTATTGCCAGTAAATATAAGATTATATCAAGTAGTTACAATCCAGCCGAATGATCGCCCCTTTACATAAATGTGGCAGGTTGATAAACCTCTTATTTGGGTGTCAAATAAATGTTCATTATCCTTTAGGGATTGAGTAACACCTTAAAGTTATAGTGTTTTTTGCGCCTATGTTTGACTACTTCCATTTAGGTTTTTTTAATTGATTAGTTGCTACTCTATTCTTAAGTACCGGTTTTCTACAACCGATAAATCGGTTGGGTGTTCACCTATTTCAGAGGAGTTTTATCATGCGCTTTCAGTTTTCATTCAAAAACATGGATAGTTCCCCAGCTCTCACTGATTATGCTACGGACAAGCTTAACGAAGGTCTTGACAGGTTTATAACCAAGCCGATTGAGGCTCATGTGACATTTTCTTTAGAAGGAAGCATGCACCATGCTCATTGCTCAGTACAAGCTGGCGATGGTTTTGGAATCCAAGTAGACGCAGAGTCTAAGGATATGTATAAGACCATAGATATGATGACAACCAAATTGCTTTCCCAGTTGCGGAAGAAAAAAGAGAAGCTTAAGCACCACAAAGGCCATCAAAAACTAGGAGTTACGGCTATGGCGCTGCATCAGAAAAAGCCTGAGGACTCCTCTCAAGAGTCTATCGATGCCGAAGAAATCCTTAAGTACGAAAATAAAGTTCGTAGAATTGGTTAGGTTAAAGTAATACTTGACTAAATAGATCAACTTTTGTAACCACATCATATAGAGGTAATTCTTAGGGAGTCTAATTGACTCCCTATTTTTAACTGGATGTGGAATTGAACTTAACTTCTAAAAGCCGCTATGCCCTTAAGATTATGCTAGATTTAGCCTATCATGATCACCTGCCTCATGTTCCCAGAAAAGATATTGTACGCCGACAACGGGTTCCTCAGGACTACTTAGACCAAATTATGATGCGTTTAAGGTGAGGAGAAATGGACAGGAGCGTTCGAGGGCGCAGTGGTGGCTATAGGTTAGCACGGTCAGCCAGTGAAATATCTGTTTGGGAGTTATTTGAATCGGTTGAGGGCTTTCTCGAACCTGTTCAGTGTATTTCCCATGGGCAAACCTGTGACTTGGATGTTGGATGCCTTAGCCAGTCAGCATGGAAAGCTATTTTCTCCAGGATGAAGCAATCTCTTGATGGACTGACTATTGCAGATTTACTTAGTGGAGAGTCCTATGTATTTCCGGAGGCTATGACTACTGGAGTGTATGAATGCAGACCACCAACAGCGGGGACCTCATTATGAACGAAAGTGCGGCTATGAGTGAGAGTGATTTAGTAAATCGTAACTATAAATACGGGTTTGTGACAGACGTTGAGGCCGATAGTTTTCCTAAGGGCTTGAATGAAGATATTATACGTCGCTTATCTGCTATTAAGAACGAACCAGAGTTTTTGCTAGAATTTAGATTGAAAGCATTTAGGTATTGGCAAAAGTTAAAGCGACCTGAATGGGCACATTTAGAATACGAAAAAGAAGACTTTCAAGATATCAGATATTACTCTGCCCCTAAGCAAGGCAAGAAAATCGAAAGTTTGGATGAGCTTGATGATGAATTACTGAAAACTTTTGAAAGATTGGGCATACCCCTTCAGGAGCAAAAGCGAATTAGTGGTGTTGCTGTCGATGCAGTATTCGATAGCGTCTCTCTTGGTACGACTCATCAGGAAGAGCTTGAGAAGTACGGAGTTGTTTTTTGTTCTTTTTCAGAAGCGGTCGAAAAATACCCTGAGTTGATTCAAAAGTGGCTTGGTTATGTCGTGCCTTATAAAGATAATTTCTATGCGGCATTAAATGCCGCCGTGTTTAGCGATGGTTCGTTTTGCTACATACCCAAAGGTGTGAAGTGCCCACTAGATTTATCCACTTATTTTCGAATCAATGCCATGGAGACAGGGCAGTTTGAGAGAACTTTGCTCATTGCTGATGAGGATAGTTCAGTTAATTATTTGGAGGGGTGTACCGCCCCGCAACGTGACGAAAATCAGCTCCATGCTGCAGTGGTTGAAATCGTCGCTTTAAAAGGCGCTACGGTTAATTATTCAACTGTCCAGAATTGGTACTCTGGAGACTCGGAAGGTAATGGCGGAATCTACAACTTTGTCACTAAGAGGGGTATCTGCTTGGGCGATGGCTCTAAGATATCATGGACTCAGGTTGAAGCTGGCTCCGCAATTACTTGGAAGTATCCTAGCGTTATATTGAAAGGTGATTATTCGAGAGGCGAATTTTATTCTGTAGCTCTCACTAACAATAAAATGCAAGCAGACACCGGAACTAAGATGGTTCATTTAGGAAGAGAAACCACCAGTAAAATTATTTCTAAAGGTATTTCTTGTGAGCAGTCTGTAAATAGTTATAGAGGACAAGTAAAAATTGGCCCTAAGGCTATAGGAGCACGGAATTACTCGCAGTGTGACTCGATGCTTGTGGGAGACCAATCTTCGGCTAACACCTATCCTTATATAGAGGTGCAGAATAAAACCGGCGTAGTTGAGCACGAGGCAAGTACCTCCAAAATGAGCGCGGAACAGATTTTTTATCTTAAGTCTAGGGGTATCGGCGAAGAACAGGCGATAGGTTTATTGCTAAATGGTTTTTGCCAAGAGGTTTTTAAAAAGTTGCCGTTGGAGTTTTCGGTTGAGGCGGTCAAGCTTTTGGAGATGAAGCTGGAGAATAGTGTCGGTTAGTTTTTAATCGTGAGTTCATGGGAGATTTTTTTTAAATATGCTGAACATTGAGAACTTAAAAGTATCTGTTGAAGGGGCTTCTATTTTAAATGGCTTAGACTTAGAAGTTAAAACTGGTGAAGTGCACGCAATTATGGGTCCAAATGGATCAGGCAAAAGTACTCTTTCGAAAGTGATTGCAGGGCACCCCGACTACGAAGTGACATCGGGAGATATTAAGTTTGAAATTAACTTAAATAAAAAAAGTATTTTGGAGTTGGAAGCTGACGAACGAGCCCGTGAAGGTGTTTTTCTTGCGTACCAATATCCTACCGAGGTCCCAGGTGTTAGTAATATCGAGTTTTTAAAAGCTGCCTTTAACGCCATTTGTGAGCATCAAGGTGTTGAACCAATGGATGAAAAGGCTTTTAAAGAGTTTGTCAAGTCTAAGCAAGAACTTCTAGGTATTGATGATAGCTTCGTTGAGAGGGGGCTAAATGTTGACTTTTCTGGTGGTGAGAAAAAAAGAAATGAGATCCTTCAGATGGCGGTGCTATCGCCAAGGTTAGCTATTCTTGATGAAACTGATTCAGGCCTGGATATCGATTCACTTAGAGTAGTTGGCCAAGGTGTTAACAAGCTTCGGAGCGGGAGAAACTCGATTGTTTTAATTACCCACTACCAGAGGTTGTTAGATTATATAGTTCCAGACTATGTGCATGT
>JANQHA010000245.1 GCA_028282865.1 Oligoflexales bacterium | reverse complement strand
TCTGGGTATCTAAGTCATTTATGAATGTTAGGTTGAAAGAAATCCTTCAGAGGTAAAGAGCATCTAATTCCATGAAAATATAGTCTACCAAAAAAGCCTGGATAAAGCTCGAGAGTTTTTAGCCAAACAGCAAATTTAGTAGACTATATTTTCATGGAATTAGATGCTCTTTACCTCTGAAGGATTTCTTTCAACCTAACATTCATAAATGACTTAGATACCCAGAAAACCTCAGCTAATTGAGTGATTAGATCCTTGGATACATTGATATTCTTCATCTCTTGACGAATCAACGTCTCGGGAGTCAATAAGTATGCCGCAAACAGATTCGACTGAACATCCAGCACATGGGTCCCATGCTCTTCCAACTCAGCAGGTGGCATCTGGTTGTACTTATTGAGGAAGAACTTTGCAATCTCTTTGGCAATTTTGAATCTCATATAAGGCCTTACATCGCGGCCGGCTTGATAGCTGATGGTTGTTTTTCCTTCTTTATTTCTTTCGGTTGTGACCCCGTCAATATCATCAGCATTAGCTATGGGCTTAAGGTTTAGATCGGGGTAGTGCCCGATGACTTCTGGCAAATAGAGTGGAGCTTCTGAAAAGTTAATTTTCTCATGAATTTCATCAACAATTTTTTTGATCGCTGTTTCGTTCGTTTCGAAATGGGTCTTGAACTCTGCCTCTTTATCTCTAGTCCAGGTGCTAGCATTTTTCCTGTAAAAATCCTTCTTCGCCGCATCAAAAATTTTTGAACTAACTTCGAACGCGCCATAACCGTGAAATTCATTATACGCTTCTATTTCGTCAATATCTCCAGATGCAATATCCACTACCAGCTTTTCATCTACGCCTAGGTTATCGGCAATCGATTTTATTGCTTGGATTGAACGGATATTCTTTTTGCCTTTTTTCCAGTGACTACAATCTGCGGGATCAAACCCGAGTATTTGTCCGACATCTTGATCGATAACCCGGATTCCGCCAAATTTATGGTCTAGGACTCTGCGGCAGAATTGAAATAAGTTGGCCGAATGAGGAAATTTAACCTCCACGTTCTTTTTCATAAGCGGTTCCTTTCGCTTTTAAGCTAAGACCCTATTGGTCAAAACAATAATTATTCAGAAAAAATGATTTCTTATCAGGTTCTTAACAATTGTTTTGATTTGTGTCAATACGCGTTTTTGTAAACTCTAGTGATTTTTTTGGGTGAAATCAAAAAAACTTATGATCTTTCGAAGCTGTTTCTAGCGCTCGGCCTTTCTGGCCAAGGGCTGCAAATCTTGCGCACTCATTAAAGAGCGTCAGCTAATAGGATAAAATATTTATAAGAATTAAAAAAATAAGGAGTTTTTAATATGTCTCCGTTGCTCGGTATAGGCGGCATTAGCTACGCGCTGTACTATGTTTTTACGACACCATCTGGTGGCTTCAAAGGGTACTTCGATGCACCGTCAATGGTCCTGTTGTTATTGACGCCCCCAAGTATTATGCTGCTGTCGCATACGCTGTCAGATTTCTTTGTAGGCGCGTCTACTTTGCTAAAGTCTTTGTTCCGTCGCCAGAAAAGTTCACAGAACGAGGTTATAAACTTTCTATCCCAAGCTTCTGCGATGATCCGCTCCCAGGGGATGGGCGCATTGGTCACTGTTAAAGATAAAATAAGCTACGACCTGCTGCGTGATGGCGTCACGATGATTGTGAATAACTTTACCGCAGATGAAATCCGCCATAACCTTATGGCCAAAATTAACGCCAAGCAAAGTCGTATGGACTTGGCCGCAAACCTGTTTGAAAACATGGCTAAAGTTAGCCCCGGAGTGGGAATGATTGGTACCTTACTAGGTTTGATCGATATGATGGCAAACCTAACTGATCCTTCTAAAATCGGCGGCGGCATGGCGCTAGCAATGATCACCACATTATACGGTTTGTTGTTAGGGACGCTTCTTTATGGGCCAGCATCAGAAAAAATTAGTTTGGAAAAAGAGAAGTCCAATGAAATAGATCTCATGGTGCTAGAAGGTGTCATTGGTCTGAAAAGTAAAAAGTCTAGCCTGCATATGAAAGATATTATGAATACTTACGGTAGTAGCAAAGGCTCGAAGAATGCCGGTGCTCCTGCCAGAGGTCGAAGTGCATAGGAATGGGTAGATGAGTGAGCAAAGTCCAGCACCAGAGCTAAAAAAGAAGCTCAGAGTTAAAAGCGACGGGCTTTGGCTGATGTCTTTTGCCGACCTTTCGTTTGTCCTCATGTGCTTTTTTGCTTTAATGCTATCTTTTTCGTCAATGGATAAACAGCGCTTTGAGAATGTTCGCGATGGGATGCTTGCGAAATCACCTGTAGAAGTTAAGAATAAAAAGACGGTAAAAAAGAAAAAAAATAACCTCAAGTCGCTGTCAGAAAAGCTGATCAAGGAGATCGAGAAGCAAAAGTTAGCCGCAACTGTTACGTATAAGGCCGATGGAGTGGCTGTCGAATTGAATGATAAGCTGTTCTTTCGTTCGGGCTCGGCAAACATGCAGCACCAATACCGTCACCTAACAGCCAAGGTTATGAAAATCATTGCGAATGCTCCCTCACGCTATCACTTGGTTTTAGAAGGTCATACCGATGATTTGCCGTTAGGAAAATCCGCAGCCTATAGATCCAACTGGGAGCTTAGCTCAGCTAGGAGTGTGAGTATGCTAAATGAGCTCAAACGATACGGCGTCCCAGATAACCGGATGTCTGTTATTGCTTATGCACATACCAAACCGAAAGTAGAGGTCTCTGGTCTGCGCGGTAAAGCTCTATCCAGCGCACGCAGTAAGAATAGGCGGGTAATAATTCGAATACGGTGATTCTCGCAGTCTGTCGAATTCCTTTTAATATCAAATACTTACCATAACCATAGTATAGTCCGCTGGAAATACTTAAGAAATCCCATGCTTTTGCCGATAAATTTAAAAAGCATGAGGTGCAAGTTTTCTATGTTTAATGCCACACCAAAACTGATCATTACAGCTATATTCCTAGGGCTCATTCCGGCCTGCGGCGAAGGGTCTTTTTTAGGGTTAGGCAACAAAAAATCTACTGGTTTTAAAGGTAGTAAGAAGTCTGTAAAGGACCCTAACACTAATGGTGACGGGCTTCCGAGAACTGGCGGAGTGCCAATCAATCAAGGCACGAGATCAGATGTCGATGTGGATTGGGGAGATGACGATAGCACTTTTTATGTTCCGGCGACCA
>JANQHA010000205.1 GCA_028282865.1 Oligoflexales bacterium | reverse complement strand
TAAGCCATAGCTTCGACATCAGCTGACGCAAACAATGGCGTTAAGATAAATGGCCAGAGTGCGAACCAGCCCCAACGTTTTTTGCAAGTGGGCTCTTGGAAAGAAGTTTGGTTGTGTGGTAGCCAGACCACTTGTCCTAGCGCGTTAGCGCCCATATCTTGAGCTCTCATCACTAGGTACCTAAGGTTGGTTCTAGCGAGCTCGCTGCAGTCTTTCCAAATAGCACCTCCAACGTCAGAATAGACCCTGCCTAAGCGTTTTCCTTCCCACTTTTCCTTCTTAATAGCCATGTCTTCGATGTCAGAATAACGTAATAGCGCCTGATTTGTAGCGCAATTGGACAATAAAATAGCTGGGAAAAGTACGAGCAAAGGTAGGCATTTTCTCATTTAATACTCCTTAATTATTAGAGAAAACTACAAAAGGTATTTATACCAGTGAGGAAACTAAAAGTCTAAGTTAAAAATCTTTGAATTTTCGGACGAATTTGTTAGCTGGTTAGGGTAAAATAAGAAGTGGAAGTAATTTTTGCTTTTTTCCTTAGGAGGAAGGTGTGGAAGGTGCTTTACCTTTTACCGGGTTTGTGTTGGCTGCGGTGATGGCTGGTGTCGCGTTCCTGTGTTGGCGAAAAGCGATGAGCTATCATGTGCTTTTAGTGGAAAGTTCCCACCGCTTCGACGCCTTGCGTCATAAGCTGAGAAAGTTTGAGAAAGATTATACAAAAATCACGGAGCAGCTTGCTGATATTAAGCAGCAGACAGAAAAACAGTTGAAAGACGCCCAAGGTAGCATAACGGATTGGGAGCAGAAGTATCAGCAGATTTCCTCGAGCTACGATGAAGTAAGGGAGCAGAACTCGCAGCGTGAACTAAAGGTCGATCACCTAAGCAAGCAGGTGGATGTCATGACCGCGCAGTTAAAAGAAGCGGATGCTATGAAACGTGAGCTTCAAGATAAGGTGTCTTACGCGCAAAAAGCCGAGAGCCAGGAATCGAAAAATGCCAAGGCAAAGCTACTCGATGAAGTAAAAGAATGGCGCGGCAAATACCGTGTGCTTGAATCCGAGGTTAAGAAGACTCATGTATCCTACGAACGTTTGAAAAAAGAAGCCGGAAAGGTCGGCTTAGACCAGCTCCAGGCAAATAAACGAAAGTTAAGCCATTACAAGCACCTTTATCAAAGTATGCGTGGCCTGCGTGAGATGGCTGATGAACGCAATAATAACTGGGAGCTTGCCCTTAAGAAGCTCTCGACCTGGGTCTTAAAGAAGCATGATAAGAAGGCTGACTATAGCTCTGCTCCTATTGGCTCTTTGGTCGGTGGAGCACTTGAAAAGATAGGTGATGGTCTCATCGCAGACGAGTTTTCCCGCAAGGGTGCTACGGTAAAATCAGTTTCAAATGCAGAACAAGTTGATTCTGCTGGCCAGTAATGTCATAAGTCTCTCATGAGCGAAGGCACGGATACATTTACAGAT
Source organism: Oligoflexales bacterium (assembly GCA_028282865.1). GTDB lineage: Bacteria > Bdellovibrionota_B > Oligoflexia > Oligoflexales > CACXFL01 > JANQHA01. The sequence continues at coordinate 2,723 of JANQHA010000205.1, read as the reverse complement.
CCCGCGTGGCTGGATTTAAGCCACCGTTTGCAACCAAGCCGTCGAGAGCGTCTTCTTGAAGTTTCGGCGAAAAGAACGGAGCATATTAGATTGGTTGTCCAAGACATTCACCACCCCCATAATATTTCGGCGTGCTTAAGATCGGCCGAGGCATTTGGGATTCTGCACACCGATGTCGTCACAATGAAGGAGTCATTTAAGCCTAGCACTGTCGCCAGGGGTGTTCACCATTGGCTGAAAATACACCGTTACGACCAGCCAGCGAGCTGCGCGCAGCGCCTTAAGAAAGCTGGCTACATACTCGCAGGTGCGTACCCGAGTCAAGATTCGACTCCGCTAGAAGAGCTTCCTGTAGATCGACCGATAGCAGTGGTGTTTGGAAATGAGCATGACGGGGTTCATGATTCTTGGCTACCCCATTTAGATTATAATTTTACCATTCCCATGGTCGGCTTTGTGGAAAGTCTGAATATTTCTGTCAGCTGTGCTGTGACACTTTACGAGTTGACCAGACGCGCTAAGCAAGCACTCGGTGACACCTATTACCTATCAGGTGAGGCTCGAAATGCTTTGCTCGGAGAGTGGGTTCGGCAGCAGTTTTCTTGGTACTCTTAACATGTTGGTTCGATTTTTCGGTTGCGCTTTGATTAGAAGAGCAGGCTCAATTGTGTCAAAGAATTCGACAAACTTTAGAAATTATGAACAAGCATCAACCAGGATCTCCTAGTAGCTTTTTTAATCCCTTACTTTATTAGTAAAAACAAATACTTACATAGAGGTGAGATTTAACTGTTCGTACTGGGTTGGTAAGGAATTTGCTTATATAAGTATATGTAAATAATCAGGAGCTTACTTATGAAGTTTAATAAAGTTGTCATACTATCATTGCCTCTCTTTATGGCATCTCAATGCTCCGTCAATGACCAGCAAAGCTCATCTGAAGTAAAGGACTTTTTCGCGTTTTCTCAAACTTGTCCGCCAGTCGAAGCTTTGCTACCTGCTATAAAGAACAAGTATAAAGACCGTTATGAAAATACCAGCTACAAGAAGGAGGCTGATACCGAGTTTTTTAACTCTATGACAAGGATTCCAAATCTATACCGTAGCTATATATTCGATGAGTATAAGATAGTCCCGAGGGTTCTTGAGTGGGGCCAGGGTGGAATGACAAACTGGGGGTACGTTATCCTTGGAAATAAAAGTTACCGTACACCTTCTTCGGTGGAGGCAGCTTGGAACTCTTTGGTCCACGAGTTTGGACACGCATCTTATGGAAGGATTCACGAGCTAAACCCAGGGTTTGAGGAGGAGCTAGCTCAACTCTTTGAATCAGCTGTCACTTATGGCGAAGAAAGCCACGGCTTGCACTGGTACGCGAAACAAAATGATGATGAATATCAGGCAGAGTTATTTGCGCAATTTTACTGCTCGGATGAATCTAGAAAAGAGCTTGAAGAAAGAGCTCCGAAGGCTTTTAAGTTTGCAAAAAAATACTTCTTCCCGCCAGTCGATATTGATCTAGATAGAGATTCAGATCATGACGGTGTCTCTGATTGGATAGATGTCTGCCCAGGGTCTCGACCCAATCCGAAAACAGGTTTGTTTGATGGTATGCGGTATACCGTAATAACGGAAGAGTCAAAGACCGGTAAGAGCTTTATTGGTTGTAATCCGTATCAATTACCTGGCAAAGATGGAAAATACTCTAAAGGTGCAGATTATTGGAATGTTGAGTCTATTGCTACCTTAGACCAATACTTTGACAAAGCTTATAATAGCAGTGTGAAGTCTGTGATCTTTGTCGTTGAGCCGGGTAGCAGTGACTATAATAAAAGTTTAGAAGTCGCCGACGAGGTGGCATTTTTTAATCAAGGTAAGTATAAGACTTATACTCTTTCGCGCGCTACATTCCCAAATTCTATTGCCTCTTTTGATAAAATTGCTAAAGGGTCTATTAAAGGTGACGTGCGCAGTTACATTCTTATCCTGCAAAATAAGCAAATGTCTGCTGTATCTTTAGACGAGGGGGTGACCTCCATAAGGAGAATCATTGCTCGGTAGGTTTCTGAACTACGTAGGCACTAACTATTAATATCCCAGTGAGCAAAGCTAGCTGGGCCGTTAATTAAGCTCCGTCGCCTGTATCGACATAGTGAACGATCAAGTAAAACCCGGGACTTCTCTCTGCATAGTGGCAAGTAGACCAAAACACCTTCTTTTTGGGGTCTTTAGCAATTAATTGCTCAGCACCCTCCCTGCGGCTCTGGCAGGTAGCGAAATCTCGGTAAAAGGGAGTTACGATTGTAGGGTAATTTAGCACTCGGTACTCGGTGATTAATTGCATATAAGTTTCTTCAGCTATGCTTCCATCTGGTAGTTGATGGGTAGCAGTTCTAACTGCGGGGAATTGAACCCGAAAATCCATCCGCTTGGATATTACTTTGGCGTCTGACATGATCTTAAACTCGATGGCGGGTAGTGGCTCATGCTCGATGTCTTCTTTTATTGAGAACTGTACCATGGCAACGGCCCGGTGAAATGGTGCCTCATCGGGGCCAAATCTTTGGTTATAGTAGTTAATGTGAGGTGTTGTTTCTAATTTTAAAATTTTGCTGAGCTTCTCACTGGCGGCAGTAGCGTCTTTCAATAAACTAGGCTCTAGATTGGGGCCAAAAAATGAAACTCCGACCACACTGGATATATACTCAACTTCATTGGAGAAG
>JANQHA010000185.1 GCA_028282865.1 Oligoflexales bacterium | reverse complement strand
AAGCGGCTATTCGCCGGTGAAACCGAAGTAGAAACAATTAAAAATGTCCAAGGAGGGATCATAAAAAAATCCCTGACTGATCTAAACCCAGAGGTTGACGAGGACTTATTAAAAATTGTTTTAAAAGGACTTCGAAAGGACCGACGTAAAAGGTACCAATCAGCTGCAGAATTTGAACACGACCTTTTGGACTATCTAAATTTTGGTTATCCAGAATTCAACAGTGCCGATCTGGGTCGCTTCGTAAAACAGCTATTCGCGGATAGGCTCGCAAAGACCCAAGCCACCATAGAAAAATTAAATCTGAAGACAACAAATGCTGAATCTAATTCTGGAGTATCGATTGTCAGCTCCGCTGCCAGTCAAAGCCCAGAAGGTTTAGAAAAGCTCGGCTCCGCTCAAGCAATGAACTCACTGCCAGTATCTGTGAAGGCACACAAATTCGACGTGACAAAAGCACCTAACACCTCATCGCAATCTGCGACGCCCCCAAGCAGTCAAGCCAATCAGCCAGACTCTGGGAAAAAACCTTTTAAGTACCGCTCTCGACCACCCTATGCAAGCCGCCACAAAACTGCAAGTTTAGCCAACGAGCGCTTTATCATGGCTGCAGTTATCATTGTCATTTTAGGCTTTGGATACTACATGAACAAAAGGACAACCGCTGCAAAAGGCGTTATGCAAATATTATTAAGCTCAAAGCCTACACAGGTGATGATTCAAGTAAACGACCAAATTATTAGTAGCGAGACCGGTGGCCCCGACTTAAACTCCTACATCACCACGCCAAAACGATTTTCTCTTCCAGCCGGAACTCATAAAATGGTCATACGACGTCCAGGATACTTGCCGCAAACCATAGAGGTAACTGGCAAGCCAGGGGACATGCTAGAAGCTAGTAACTTGGTATTAAAACGAGACCCTAAGATAACTTGGGGGCCTGTGTCTATACAGTCCAACTCCAAAAAGAAGCTCTTTGTCTCTATGGGTTCAGGTTACTTCAGAGGCTACATCCCGAAAAAAATCGACAAGCTGCCCCTAAAAATCGACTACAAGTTGGAGGTTTTTCCCAACTACCCAAATACCAGCAGCCAATTTATTTGCAAATTCTCCCCCAGGCTACGAAAACGCCGTCAACCTTATAAAATTTATATCAAGCTAGACCCTAACCCTCAAAAATCACGATGTTTGATCATCCGCTAGGCGATACCCCCTTTATCAGATCTATGCAAAACGACCGGACTAGGATAAATTGCTCCCAACTATAGTCTGGGGGTTATGTGGATTGGTTTAAGCTATCTTATGAGCTAATGGGTGGTCTAGCGATTTTTTTCTTTGGTATGAAGAATCTCTCAGACAGTTTGCAGTCTCTTTCTGGTCAGGTGATTAAAAAAGTTATCGGCTCACTTACTTCGAACCCGGTGGTCGCAGTGATCGTCGGATTGATTGTAACTATGATAGTCCAGTCCAGCTCGATTACTACAGTCATGGTCGTTGGGTTTGTAAACGCGGGATTAATGAGCCTAACACAGGCCATCGGAGTCATCTTAGGTGCTAATATCGGCACAACCATCACTGGGTGGATGATAACAATTAAAATTGGCAAGTATAGCTTGCTGATGCTTGGCTTGAGCATCTTCCCCCTACTATTTTGCAAAAATGAAAAGTTAAGTAGCTGGGGACGAGTCGTATTTGCCGTTGGTCTAGTATTTCTTGGGCTGCAATTTATGAGTAATGCATTCAAGCCTCTTCGCTCAAATGGCGATTTTCTTGAGGTTCTAACCTACTTTTCTTCCGAATCCTACCTGAGCCTGGCAGCGACCATTGGGATCGGATGTCTGTTAACCTTCGTAATCCAATCAAGTTCCGCTATGCTAGGAATCACCATCGCTTTGGCGATGACCGGCGCTATTACATTTCAGACTGGGTTGGCGCTGGTACTTGGAGAAAATATTGGCACAACCGTCACAGCAATTCTTGCGGGAGTAGGTAGCAATATTTCTGGCAAAAGAGCGGCGGCAGCACATACTCTGTTCAACGTCTTGGGCGTTTCAATTATTTACCTATTTTTTTGGAAGTATGTAGCGTTTATCGATTGGCTTATTTCTGGCAACGCCGACCTAATAGCGTCAGATGGGTCTAAGCCCAACATATCCGCACACATTGCAGCTGGTCATACTGTATTTAACGTTGTGAATGCATTAATTTTCTTGCCGTTCGTCTCGACACTTTCAAGAATTGTTATGAAAATCATACCATCGACTGAGAAACAGCAAAAGCATCTGGAATTTCTCGGAACAACTATGACATCGTCGCCGGAGCTGGGGATTGTCCAAGCTCAGCTTGCGCTTGTAAAGATGGGTAACATGGTCGAAAGCATGATCGAATGGACCCGACTTTTTCTGAACGATCCGACCAAAGCCAAACATAGAGAGAGAATATTAAAATACGAAGACATCACAGACAAGATCCATTTAGAAATGATGATTTTTTTAGGTCACGTCATCCAGTCACCGCTCTCAGCTGCAGAAAGTGAATCCATCAAATCTATCTTAGCAATCTCCGATGAAATGGAGAGCTTAGCGGACTACTGTCAAAAAGTTACCCAGGACATCACACGTCAAGTAGACAGTGGCACGGTAGTAGAACCAGCCATTGCCGCTGAGCTTGATAATTTGATGGGCATTGTCGAGCATTACTATCGAGATGCATTTTTCGGATTAAAAAATGAGAATGAACCCGTTGACAGCAATCAACTGGAAGAAAAGCGTTTAGAGTTTATAAACCTTGCAAAGTCAGCTCGAGAGAATCAGCTTGCATCGGTCAAAAAGCAAAAGGTCGATCCCCGAGTGTTTTTGACGGTCTCGGATATAACCTTAGGCCTAAGCAGAATGATAAGTCACGCGCGTAAGATACACGAAGCAAATACCGGCAGAAGCGCAATGGATC
>JANQHA010000156.1 GCA_028282865.1 Oligoflexales bacterium | reverse complement strand
TTCTTTAGGTTACTTGGTGCGAGGTTCGGGTCTTCAGATATTTCTTTATAGTTTTTCACGGCCTCTTTCTCTGGTGATTGCACTTCGGACGACTCCTCCGAAGCCTGTACAGGGATAAAGTCATCTGAAGGCTGACTTACCGGCGTATCTTCTGACGCTTGCTGGTCGGCCTCTTCGGTTTCTTCATTTTTTTTAAGGCTGAAGTGGGGATCGGAAATTTCTTCGGGGGTAGCGGCATCTCCCATGGTGTTTATTGCAGCTCCGACTGTGTCGAGGTTGTCTTTTTGAGCATTAAAATGTTGAAGCTCTTCGCTGTCTGGTTTTACCACCTCGTCATTGTTAGTTACTGGTTCAGTATCTGCGTTCTGGCTTTGATCTTCAGGTGTTTGCTCGACTGTTTGCGACTCACTTTCCAATATATCTTCAGGGTTAATCTCAGCAGCTCTGTCGCTGAACTCGAGATCAAACCCCTGCTGCTCTAGGCTTAGTTCGTATTCATCCTCATCTGTTACCGGCTTGTTCTTTCTTTTTGCAGCACGTTCGATCTGCTTTTTCCAATCTTCGGTAAAGTTCAGCGGTCTAAGCAGCGGCTTTATTGGGTCGCCCTCTCGCATGTCCTTTTGAAAGCTTTGATGCGGTTTAATGGCTTCCTCAAGTTCGCCGCTATGATGGTACTTTGCGTATATTAAGTTAGAGTTCGGGTTGTCATGGTTTAATTGAGTAACTTCACATATTTCATCAAAGCTGAACTCTTTGAGCGATACCGACTCAAGAAGCTCGTCGTCTTTCTTGATAAAGAAACCGTTTCTTTTTCTGTATTCTCTTTCCATCTGTACTACCGTTAGCTATCAATTTGAATGCGGGTTAAGCATTGATCTTAGTGCTTCTGTTGTCCTCATTGGGTCATGTCTGGCCACATACATAACCTGCTCTTGAGGGCTTAATTTTTCGAATGGTACATCCTCCGTTATCTGTACATTCTGGATTCCGCTCATTTCTAGATCAGGCTTGAACTCTTCTACGATAGCCTGACGTTCTTTTCTCTCAGGGTCGTAGGTCAACCACCTGAAGTAAGGACGCACTATAAATGAGAAAAACAGGACAAGTGAAAGAGCGACCACTGCAGAAATCGAGAGGGTTGAGATGTAGTCTCGTTTCTCTTGTTTTTCGGCATTTAGCGCCTCGACTTGGATATAGTCTAGCTGAAACATCAGATTATGTACTTTGACTTCGTCTCTGCCTTCGACAAACCCTATTGCGGAGCGGACCAGCTCTTCGATCTTTGCCATCTCTTCTTTGGTGCGAGGCTCAAAGTCCGGCGTAGAACCATCTGCAGGAGTGGCTTGGCTGCCATCGACAATCACTGCAGCTGAAATCCGCTTAATTTTGCCTATAGGAAGTACTTTGTGACTGACTGTTTTAGCAATTTCATAGTTAATAAGTTCGGTGTCTCTAGTATTTTGAGCTTTTGAGGTCGATAAATTTAGTGCCTCTTGTTCACCTGGCACATTGGATTTACTCCCAGGTATTCCTGTGGGGTTTAACCCGCTTCCCTCTGTTTTTTGATTTGTTGTGTTTTGTGATAGGACCACCACTTTGTCAGGGTCTAAATCTGATATAGTCTGCTCTTCTTTAGTAAAGTCCATGTTTACATCTACTTTAGCTTCAACTCGATCTTGTCCAACAATACGACCGATGATCGATCGGATCTTTTGTTCCAGGAGTCTTTCCTTCGATCGTTTGAACTCGATCATTTCTTTTGTCTCGCGTGAGGTAGGGTCCTTACTTCTCTCCTCTGTTAGCAGCTTACCCTCGAAGTCTATGATGGAGATGTTTTCCTCCGGTAGTCCCTCAACCGATTTTGAAACTAGATGTACTATTCCTTGAATCTGTTTTTTTGATAAGCTTGCTCCGCGGGTTGTCTTTATGTAGATAGCGGCAGTTGGCTTCTTCTGGTCTTTTTCAAAAAGTCTTTGCTGTGGACTAACTATATGAACTCTAGCCGAAGCGATTCCGGTGATTGCGGTTATGGTTCTGGCTAGTTCGCCCTGTATAGCTCGAACTTTATGAATTTTTCTCTCAAACCCTGTTCGAGTAAAGTCAGAGCTATCAAATTTTTCCCAACCTACTTGACCGTGTGTCGGTAAGCCTTCTTGAGTTAGCTTTAGTCTATAAGGTAAGACGTTTTTACTGGTGACTTTGACACCTCTACTATCGATTATAAAGTCATTCATGCCATTTTTTTTAAGAAAGCTGCTGATAGCTTGCGAGTCTTCGGCGGATATATTTACAAAAAGGTATTCGTAGGGATCACTTTTGTGAGTTAGACTTAGCGCGGTTATCACCGCCAAGATTGAGGCGACAACTGCAGCAACGCCAAATTTTTTCCCGACCGAAAGGCTTCCCCAAAATGAACCAGCTTGGTCAAGAAACTTTGATATTCTATTTCTAAAATTTTCCAATGTTAATTCCTATTTCTCAGAAGATTTAAACCTGCATTCTCATAACTTCTTGATAGGCCTCTAACACCTTATTTCGGACCTGTACCATTAAATTAAAGCTTAACTCCGCTTGGGTAGCTGCTAGCATGGTTTCGTGAATATTTTGTGATTCGCCTGTTGAGAGCTTTACTGCCATCTTGTCAGCATCGTGGTGCATTTGGTTGACTTCGTTTACACTATCTTTGAGATGATCCATAAATGACGGACCACTTTCGGCTTTTGGCTGCTGTTTTAAATTAGCTTGTTGTGCCTGGGACTTTAGGTCCTGAAGCTGCGCAAGTATATGCTTGCTATTTAACATGTTCTTACTGATTTGAGTCATATCTTAACTCCTATCTCCCTATTTCTAGAGCTTTAACAGCCATTTGCTTGGCGTTGTTTAGAGCGGTAGTGTTTGCTTCATATGCTCTGGTTGCCGTGATCATATTGACCATCTCGGACATGACCTGAATGTTTGGCATTTCTACGTAACCATCTTTATCAGCGTCGGCATGGCTTGGATCAAAGACTCTTCTTGGTGGTTTAGGATCAACATGAATATCACGTACTTTGACATTAGTGAGCTGGGTTTGGAAGTTTGGGTCCAAAAAGTCAGAAAATGAGTTTGACACCGGGTTAGCTTCAAAGACGACATCTTTTCTACGGTACGGTCCTCCGCCTGGTCCACCTCTTGTCGTTTGAGCATTAGCCAGGTTGGAACTAAGAATATTCATCCTTAATCGTTGGGCACCTAGGCCTGTTGAGCTGATATTCATCGCTTTAAAAAAGCTCATGTTATCTTCCTCCAGTTGTTATGGCGTACCTAATTGTGCCTATTTTGCGATTTAAGATTTCAACAGCCGATCGATAAAGGATCTGGTTTTCTGCTAGTTTCGCCATCTCAGCATCGACGTCTACGGTATTTCCATCTTCAGGTATACTTTCTGTAGGGCGGACGAATACGTCTGGTGAAATGGTCCCGTCTGCTTGGGTAAAGCTATTTTTAAGATGGCGCCCGTTAGAAACTCTGGCAGATAGCTCTTCGTTGACCTTGGATGCAGACTGCATTTGGTCTTCGAAGCTGTAACCAATTGCTCGAAACCCGGGAGTTTCGGCATTAGCTATATTAGAGCTAATGACATTGTTTCTCATTAATCTCTGACCCATAGTTTGCATTTGCACGCGATCAGAGAAGTTAAATAATCCGCCGACTAATTTACTCATAAAGCTTTTCCTGACGTTGGCCCAGGGACTTCGAATCCCATGGTTGTAAATTCGTTAATCTTATTTCTTAGGGTTCTAAGGCTAATGCCTAGGGTTTTGGCAGCATGGGTTCGGTTGCCGTTGTGACTCTTTAGAGTCTCAATAATGAAGTGCGTTTCAACATCTCTCATTGGACGTCCGATTGGTAACGTGGCAATCCAGTCTAGGTTTACCGTTTTGGGTATTTCGAGAAGGGGTAAATCTTCTGCCGTAATTGTATTACCTTGTGTCATCAAGATAGATCGCTGGACAATATTTTGCAGCTCTCTGACGTTCCCTGGCCATGGATATTTTGTTAGTTTATCTATCGCATCTGGGGCGATATCACTGATGTTTTTGCCAAAACTCTTGGAAAACTTATTTAGATAATGCTTTGCGAGGACCTCGATGTCAGCAGGGCGCTCACGAAGCGCTGGGATTTCTAGGTGAATCACGTACAGGCGGTAGTATAGGTCTTGCCGGAAGTTTCCTTCATTTACGATTGCTTTGATATCTCGATTGGTGGTCGCGATGATTCTGGTGTTGACCGGAATACTTCCTGTGCCACCAATTCTTTCAATTTCCTTCTCTTGCAAGGCGCGCAAAAGCTTCGCCTGCAGAGCTGGTTCCATCTCAGTCACCTCGTCAAGCAGCAAGGTTCCGTTGTTAGCTTGTTCAAATTTTCCAACGTGCTTCTGGTGTGCGCCGGTGAAAGCTCCTTTTTCGTAACCAAATAATTCGCTTTCTAACAGGGACGGAGGTAGTGCGGCGCAGTTTACCGCCACAAAAGAAGAGTCAGAACGATTCGAGCTTTCATGGATCATTTGGGCGATCACCTCTTTGCCTGTTCCCGACTCACCAGTTATGAGTACTGGAACATTGGCATCAGCTATCTGCTCAATGATTTCTCTAATTCTTAGCATTTTATCGTCAACTGTGATGAAGCAGGTCTCGACACCTTTATTTTTTGACTCAGTAACGTAGTTTAGGTAGTCACTTGAGTTTGGTGTATTAGACTCTAAAGACTCCGCAGTTGATTGACTTTGATACCTGGGCTGTTCCATCAGTCCCTCCGTAAATGTGTTAGTTATTGATTCGACTTAGTCGTTCCGTACAAAGATTTGCATAATATCTATCTTGGCCGTCTTCACTACACTGAGTGAATGCCTTAATAGCGTCTTCCCGCCTACCTGCACGGTAGAGCATCAGGCCGCCTTTATATAGAGTCGAAGCGCGTTGTTCAAAATCTGGCACATTTTCTCCAGTAAAAGCATACAAACGCCCTGCCTCGTGGTACTCACTTTCTTGGCGGTATTCATCAGCGAGCCCTAAAAGTTGATCGGCCCAAAGTTTTTTAGCTTGTTTTTCACCTTTAATATCTGATGGTTTTATATATTTGAGTAGTTGAATGGTTTTTTTCCTCTCGGTATTTTGTCCGAGGTCACTGAATTTCTTTGCTAGCTTGCTAAGTATGGTCACGGTGCTTGCTTGAGGGCTGTAACCGCTCATAATATCTGTCGGTTCAGTGGAACTGGCAGAATATGCAGAGGATAGGGATTTGTCCCAGGCGCCTAACAGAATCATGGCTGGGGTTTTAAGTAAAAATGATGAACTGACGGTTTGCTCAAGGTCATCTTTCATCGTGATCATAATTTTAGTTTTTTCGTCGGTTTTTAAATTCTGCCATTCATTATTCATTGCTAAATCAGCCGCTCGGCTTATTCTTCCTAAATATGCAATTCTAGAAGGGTTGCTTGCAGTAACTTTTAGCTGGGTTCGAGTTTCACTGCTCATAACAGCTAACCAAAAGTTTGCTTTGAATTTGTTGATACCCGAGGGAAATTCTTTTGCAGATTGTTGATAGTATTTGATTGATTTTTCTTGCTGAGAAATTTTTCGATAAGATTGTGCCAGTGACCATGCTGTTTGAGTGTTTTTGGCAACAGTTTTTAGAACAGGAGACAATCTTTCGAATGCGTCGATGACAGCGATATATTTTCCGTTTAGTTCTTGAGTTTGGAGCTCTTTATTTAGTTTCGCTTTCAGTTTCTCAACCAGAATACTTCGGTATGGTTCTGTCACTGGCCCGGAGAATGCTTTTAGGTAATTAGTTGCGAAGACTCCAGTCTCTGGTCTCCATGAGCGCTTTTTTGATAGCTTGGAGCTCAGTATAATCGTTGATGCTATGAAGATGGTTTTTTGTCCTTCTGCTGTTTTTAGTAACGACGCTAACGCTACTTCGTCAGATCGAGAAATAGTCGGTATTTCTTGTGCATTTGTGGCGCTACCTGTGGGGTTATGTTTTAGAGCTTGAGACCAGAACGCATGGCGAATCATTTTCTGAGCGGCTAGTTCTGATGGTTTAGTGAAGGTGAATTGCTCTAGTTCCTGTATAAGCTCTAGAAATTTTTTGTTCTGATTTTTTTTCATGTAACCTATTGCTTTGATGTCGAGCCGCCTTAGCTTGGCAAAATTTGCTAGTGTATGCTCTTGGTGCTTATCGATAAGGGCTTGAAAGTACCCGTCGGCAAGGGTGAAATTCCCTTGGCCTAAGTGGATTTCGCCAAGCTTCCAAAGGTATGTTGCTTTGTTTGTTAGAACTTTGGGATTTTTATGCAAAGTTTGTTGAAAGGCCATGAGTGCTCGACCTTCGTGGCCAAAGTCATAAAGTTTGCTAGCATACCTAGCCATTGCTTTAGACGATGCTAGAGCCCCACTGGCTTGAGCTTTGTTCCAACTCTTCTGCTTTGATTTGTCGTGGTAGCTTGCTGTTTGTAAACGGTATATATACGGCGGAAACTGCTTCCATTGTGATCCGATGCCAGGTTTTATTTTTTCCAGAGCATCGGTCAGTTCGGCTGAAGTATGTAATGATTTAGGGGTTGGCTGCAGCAACCTATGCCTTCGGTTTCCCTCGGGGCTTTTTGATATTGTAAGTGGCTTTATGCTAGGTTGCTCGAGTTGGTATTTCTTGCCACTATTGTCTTTTTCAACTGTGACTACATTGTTGTTTGAGCTTAAGGGTATCCCGGTAATAGGATCTCTTTTTTCTTTAAAGTTGTAGTCAAATATATCTAATACAACCCGGTATGGTTCGTTGAAGTGGGCTATTGTACTTCTCAAATTTCTGTCTTTTAATGTTAGTCTAACAGATGTTTTGGCATTACCGTGCTCTCGGACGATAATCCTTTTAATAAGGTTTTCATCGTAGTAATCCAAGCTGGGAAGGTCTTCGGGGCTGGTTTGCTCGAACGCGATTATTACCGTGTTTGTCGGCTCATCGTAATCGTATTGATACTCTCTTTTTTCAGGGAAATTAAAATTAAGGCTGGTCATGCGATTGCCAGAAGATGCAGTGGTTGCGGTGATGCTAAGGGTTACAAGTGCAACCGCAAGGTTCTTTTTCCATAAACTGCTGTTAGGCATTTAGGTACTCTTATTGAAATGTGAACATGGTTTCCTAGTAGTTGTTCAGCAATTAACGTGCCAAGCTAAAGTTGTTTTGATATTGATGAGTTAGGGCGTAAGTGCCAATTAATTGCCACTAGGCAGAGTGTATACGCGTCATGGATGTGGCGTTAAACCGCCAAATTTCTGGCAACTTTGGTGTGCTCGCTGATGGCGGCGGCTTTTAAGCGTCGGTTGCATGCCTAGTTCCTCTTAAGGTAGGATAACTCGCTGTATTTTCTCAATGAGGTGAGTTTTGGATTCTTTGCTTATAGAAAAGAAAAGGTTTTTTTATTCCAGTGTTTTACTGGCTATTTTGGGCTGCGCCATATCGATTTATGCCACTTCGCATCATATCCAGCTTAAGTCACGAGGTACTACAGACTATTCGTGCAATATTAACGATACGTTTAGCTGTGATTCGGTGGCACAAAGTCAGTATAGCGAGCTCTTTGGCGTGCCAATGGGGGTATGGGGCTTAAGCTACTTTGCTTCGTTATTACTACTCCTTCTTTTAGGGCGGTTTGTGCCAAAGAACTTTAATGAAAGCTTACAGGCCTATACTGTTATGGTGCCTTTAGGGGTGGCTGTCTCGATTGTCTTGGGGGGCATTTCTCTTTTTAGCTTAGGCACTTTTTGTATCAGCTGTATCGGGGTCTACTTCTGCTGTTTTGCCTTAGCTTTGGTCTTATATATCGACCGAGACGTGATTCCGGCTCCAATGCAAATTAAGCAGGTCGGAAATGGCGAGGTTGTTGCTATCTTATTAGTGACTGTATGTATATTTGGCTACAATAAATTAGTTTCTAGCAACCAAGAGCCATCGAGCAATGATATTAGTTCGACGCTACCAAAGGGCTCTGGAATTGAAAGGATGCTGCTGCCTGAGGTCTTTTCTATAAAGATCGATAAGAACAACTACTCTGGCTATGGTGTTGACTACCGCAAAGGGGGTGCTGATGCTAAGGTTGTTATCACGGAGTTTGCCGACTTTCAGTGCCCCGGTTGTGCGCAAGCTTCTAAAGAGCTGTCGAAAGTTTTTGAATTATATGGTGATCGGGTTTTAATTGTTTTTAAAAATTACCCACTGGATAAAAAGTGCAACCCTGGGATTCAACGAGTTATGCATGAACATGCCTGTGACGCCGCATCGTTGGCTCGATGTGCAGGCGAAAAGGGCAAATTTTGGGAGTTGCACGACCATATATTCTCTAACCAGGGCGAAATAGATGAACATAACTTGAAATCTTGGGCTAAGAGTATTGGTGGCCTGAATGACCAGGAGATTGAGCGATGCTTAAAGTCCCCCGATGTTCTTGCTAAGATTCGAGATGATATCAATCAAGGCCATCAGTTTAATGTCGACTCGACTCCGACAATTTACTTTAATGGGCGCAAATATCTTGGAGGGCGATCTGAAACCCAGTTATCTCAGGTCGTCGATTATTTATTGACTCAGTAGGTGAAAAAAATTGAATCTTCAATTTGACCATAATTATCAAAAGAAGGTCATGATTCAGTCCTTTGGGGAAAAGGTCGTGATCGACTCTCCCGACAAGGTGCAGAAGTGGCGTTCTTTGTGGATGGGAGCTTTATCTAGCTGGCATAGTCCTTACAAGCTATTGATAGATTGCGAAAATCTGTGGGTGAAGTCCGATGATTCAGCTGTGGTTGATGCTTTGTCTCGTATGTTCTCGTTTTTTAAGGGTTTTTTCTTGGTTAAAACCATTGGCTATCACGAGGTACTCGAGCAAGGCCACGGAGGGCTTCCGTTTGAATTTTTACCAAAAGAGCAGGCCTTTGAGAAGTTTCGCCTAAATGCGGCTGCTTTAGAGGCTAAGCCCGGGGACTTTCGATCTGAACTCCAACTGATGAACCACTTTCGCCAACAGACGATTGAGTTATCGTTCCGTACGCTTGTTTCATTAGACTCAAAAGAGAAACTAGATATATTGCGCTCCAAGCTCTTGAACAACCTAAACCAATGGCACTCCCATTGGCATCTGCTTATTGATTGTACATCTTTGGAGGTTTCACCCGACCTCTTCGACGATTTTTCTCACTTTGAGAGGTTTTTTAGAGGGGTCTTTATGCGCTCTGTTGTTGGGTATGCAGCCCGCGTAGGTCATGAATATCCTTTTAAAGCTTACCGGTCTCGCCATAAGGCGGTTGCTTCTCTGGCTGTGGAGTCGCATCTGGCGGCTGATGAAGCTAATTGCCAATCTAGAAAGTGACAGGTGCTTGCTAGAAATGGATGTTTATTATAGTTTACCGACTTTAAGTATTTGGTCTTGTGGGCAAATTAAGGGAAGCGAGTTTAATTTCTGGCCTCTTTGGGTTCGTAAATTCTGGCTACCAAGGTATACTGTTTTTGAGGCCTATATACGAGTTAGGGATTTGTGAAGGGGATTTTGTGCTTCCAGTAGAAATTGTGCCAGTTGATGGATCTACCTTAGTTTTAAGAGCCCGGGGATCTGAATTACTTATCTTGCCACAGCATATCGGTGAGCTAAAGAGCGCTAAGAATCCAAAAGAATTTACTAGCTATTTTTTAACTAACGCTTTGCTAAATCGGCCTGCTCGCAAATTGTTCGAAGCCTGGCTACGTAAAGACAAAACTTTATGGCAAAGGATTTATCGCACCATTCAGAACGATATGGAAGTCGAGCCGGCGGAGGCTAGTACTCCAAAAAAAGTGGAGGAGCCGGCGCCAAAAGCGAAGGAAGCTAAAGCTAGTGATGCTGAGGAAGCGGCGCCTAAAAAGAAAACTGCCAAAAAATCTCCTGAGAAAAAAGTTAAAAAGACCACAAAAAAACCTGTAAAGAAAACTACCAAAGCTCCGGCTAAGGCGAAGAAAAAGGTAAAAAAGAAAACTACTGAGAAAGTGGTTAAAAAGACTACCAAAAAGAAAGCGGCCGTAAAAAAGAAGTCCTCCACTAAAAAGAAAAAGGGTTAAAGAACTGATTAAAAAGTTTTTCGTATATGGGAAACAGATTTACTTCACTGGGCAGCCTATTGACGAAAATGCCAATGTCGGCAAGATCATTGAGGTGGAGATGCCGGTTAAGGTTCTTTGGGACATGGAAAAGATTGTAGAAAACATCCATTACCTCCAGTCTAGCAATAGCTCTTCTGCTGATTTGAGTGCAGTTATTAAGGAGCTATTCGCTGTGCTGTCTAACTGGGCAGTTCAGGAGAGTCAGCGTCACTGGTTAAAAGAACGCGCAGGTCTTCGCTAGCTATGAATAAAGCGGTATTTTTAGACCGTGATGGCGTTTTGAACTGCGATTACGGTTATGTCTATAAAGTTGATGATCTTAAGCTAATAGAAGGTGTCGGAGAGACCCTGAAGCGTTTAAAAGATGCCGGCTACCTACTGCTTGTGATTACCAATCAGCCGGGAGTTGCCCGGGGGTATTATACCTTAGAAGATGTCGATATCTTTCACGCTGCTATGCAGAAGCAGTTGCAGGCCGATTATGGAGTTAAAATTGACGAATTTTACGTCTGCCCTCATCATGTTGACGGTAAGGTGGCAGAGTTTGCCATCAAATGTGAGTGCCGTAAACCCGCAGCCCTTTTGCCTGAACAAGCTATTGAAAAGTACGACATAGATCGCGGTAGCTCTTTTTTTGTCGGCGATAAAGACTCTGATATGGAGTGCGCCAAAAACATATCTGTGACTGGCATTCAGGTCGGATGTAGTGAAAGCGATAGAAGCCCATATGCAAAGTTTATTGCGGCTGATTTAAAGCAAGCTAATGAATATATGTAAATCGACTTTCGTTAAATTAGAAAATATCTCCAGGGTCGAAGACTCCGGTATCATTTCCCTACCGAGGTTCAAAAATTTTTCTATCAGTTAACCACTACGGTCTGATCTTTTGCCTAAAAAATAGTCAAATATCTGTTACCCTTCAACCTCTTCGGTCATCGTTGAAAAAAACTTCTAAATCTTTTTGGCCGGTTGTGACCTTTCAGTGCCTTTGTTGACCAAAAATCAGCAAGGCTAAGTCTATTTGGCACATATGCTGCTTTGACGTAGTTGTGAAGTGAATAAACCTATTAGGAGGAAATATGACTACTTTTACAAGGCTTTCAATTCTAGGTTCACTAATGCTTCTAGCAAACTTAGCACGAGCGGAAACCCGAACTTTTATAGACCCTAAGTTAAATGGTAGGTACGTCGATGGCTGCATCGATTCTTTTCGCTATCCCGGAAATGAGAATTGCTCCAAAGAAGGATCGGCAGAAGTCGCTCACGAATTCTGTAAAATCAAAGGCTATAAAACCTGGAAGCAGTGGAAGTGGAGTCCTTATGCAGAGACAAATAGCTATATGTTGAAAGAGTTTTATTCACGCGGCAACTTTAAGCGAGGCTTTTATAAGTTTAGGGGTCGAAACCTAATGGATGTGATTGTCTGCTATCGTTAATTTAATCTTCAGTTTCTAAGGGGGGATTACCCCCCCTTCTCTAAAAGACTTTAAGGAGAAAGCGCATGCGAAGTTTTCTATTATTAATTTTTCTTTTTACTGAAAACACTTGCATTGCTTCAATTTATGATCGCATTGGACTGGTTGGCACGATCATCGGTGAAGAGCAATACCAGTCGATTGCTGTCCTTTATGACCGTAAAACAAATAAAAAATCCTTTCTTAGAACGGGAGGGTTTTTGCTGAAAACATATCAATTAATCGAAATTTCCCACGGAAAAGTACTACTAAAGAATAAGAAATCGAATATTATTCTTTCTAGTAATGAGCTTCATGGAGCCCCTGTAGGGGCGCTTGGTAAACGAGAGCATACTACTGAAACGAGATACTTGACTGAATATACGGGAGCTGATGTAGCCAGCTTATTAGGAGAGTCAGGTTCGGTGCCTGAGGGTGCAGAACCTTTTTTGGGTGAAGCTGATGATGCTGAGGATGTGGTGTCAGAGAAACGCCCTGCAAATGATCAAATAAAATATTCTTTTCAGTCTAGTCTTTGACGTGTAGCGTTCGACAAGGTGCAAGTTATAGCTTTACAGATAAATTTGCTAGAATTGAGTGGTTACCAGAATTTTTTAAAACCCTCTATTTGTTTGATGAACTCACGCCTTACTAACTTTTATCGCCATGCATTTTGCGAAGCAGTATTTGAATCCTAGGGCCACAGCGCTCTCCCGAGCACCCTCCTGAGCCACATCCAGTCTTTTTATTGACCTCTTCAACCGTTTTACTAGATTTAAGTGCCGGTAGAATTTTGCCTAAAGGAATGCCTTTGCAGATACAGACAACACGTATCTTTTGCTTAATAATCTCTTCTTTGCTTAGGATTTTTTTTTCTTTAGCCAATCTAATTCCTATTGATAAAAAATGCGCAGCCAGCTTAGCCACCGGCTATCGATCAATGAAAATAGCACAATGGTTGCGTTGCATGTAATGTGAAAAGCGATGATGGGGCCAATTTTTCTAGAAAAGAGCCAGATTGCTTCGCAGCAAACAGCCAGAACTAATGGCCCCAAAATAATCCCCACCTCTCCTGAGATAAGTCTTTCTATGGTGGGGAAAG
>JANQHA010000646.1 GCA_028282865.1 Oligoflexales bacterium | reverse complement strand
CTTCGCGCGACCGAAGACCGAGATAATGTCAAAAGGAAAGAATTTCCAAAGAAAAGAAAGGTCGAGCTAAGCCTACCTGACGTTGGGTTTATATTAAATCAAGCCTTCGTAAACACCTATTTGATCCACGGAGGAATCACCTACTTTAAAAATGAAGAGTGGGGTTACGGAATCGAGGGATCATTCGCAATTAACCAAGATAAGAGTGAGCGGGAGTGTCTCGAAACGTTTTACAATGACCCAGATAATTTTGTCGATGCTGAATGCGCCGCTCAGGGTGACGAAGACAAACTGTCTGATTCAGAAATCTCAACCAAAGCCAACTACGGTCCAGCCTACATGCCTATCAGAGAGATTAATTACATCATTGCTGGCAACCTAGTTTGGAACCCCGTTTACGGCAAGCAATTACTCTTTATGGGTCTAACCAACCACTTCGATGTCTTTTTAACTATGGGAGCTGGGCTTGTATTCTCGGACTACTATGCCCAGAGAAACGACCTAAACAACGGCAACAAAGCCCGTGCGACTTTGATTAAGGATGAAACCACTGGACAGGAGTCACTAGACGGCGGGGCCTCGCCTTCAGAAACCGGTTCCTACGGCGAAGCAGGACGACCTGTGGTTGAGCAGCAAACCCATCCATTTATCAATCTTGGTATTGGCCAGAAATATCATTTTATGAAACGCTTTTCAGTCAAATTTGAATTCAGAAATATGACGCTTATCGGCACTCCTAACGGCTTCGAGAATTTGATTGCCGTCTGGGGCGGGCTCGGTATGAGATTCTAGAAGATCTACGGAGTAAACATGAAGGCAAAAAAACTTTGGCACCTGGCCATAACGACGCTTGTGTTATGGGGGTGTAAAACTAGCTACGGCCCCAATACCAGCAGCTCTTCGTTAGGGTCTATTAGCCTAGGTAAGCTGCCGGCAGGCACGGTAGAACAGCGGTCTATCTTGCGAGTTACTGAACAGGGTACATCGTCAGGGAAATCCTACCCTTTAAGTAAAGCTGAAGATATCACGCTGAGCCCAGGACGCTATGATTTCGCCCTATCACTGCATGATGGTAAACGCGCTTTTGCAGGAACGGTTAAAAATGCTACGCAGTGTGCACCTCAGAACAAAGCCATTAAACCAGGGGAAAACAAACTCACGATGGTCGTCTGCTTACTTGATGAGAATGGAAAGCCGACAGGTAAATCCACGACAACAGGAGGCTCATCCAAGCTAGACTTAGATATTCTAGTGGCTGATGAACAAGATGATAATTCTAGCTATCAGAAGTTAGCTGACGGCGAGCCTTATAAATCGATGTTATCCGCTCTGGAGGACATCTATGATGACAATAACAATACAGCTAAATTTGAAGACCTAGCTAAATTTTATTCTGAAGGCAAAAAAATCCAATTTAAAATTACCACTTACTACCCTCGAGGAAATAATTTGAACTCTTTAAAAGAGCTAATAGTAAGCGGGGTTAATGTAGGCACTGCGTATATTCGCTGTAAACACATAGAATACCCTGGGCCATTTCCTATACATAACGAGCTAATCGAAGTGAAGGCAACTGTAACGAAAGAGGGCTTAACCAGAGAGTTTGCAGACGATAACGCCAACAAGCCTAACCCGATCATGGAACTAAATTTGACTTGTGAGCGTATATAGCCGGACAGAACATTTTTCCAGGGCCGGTGAAAGCCCTCAGAGCAAAAATTAAAACACGCCGCTAAAGATTAAAACGGAATGTCGTCCAAACTAGGAGTTGATGGTGCGCCAAAACCACCTTGGTCCATAGACGGCATAGAAGAGCCTTGGCCTTGGGAGTTCATGTCAGCTCCTGAAAAACCACCAGCTGGCTGGCCTTGATTGCTGTCTGAACGCTGACCACCACCGACGAACTTAACATTTTGAGCAACAATTTCAGTAGTGTACCTTTTAGCTCCGGACTCTTTATCTTCCCAAGAACGAGTTTGCAGCCGTCCTTCTACAAAGACCGTACGGCCCTTCTGCAAGTATTTTGAGCAGTTTTCCGCCTGCTTTCCCCAAACAACCACGCGATGCCACTCAGTTTGATCCTGCCTCTGGCCATCCACCATCCGGTAATCTGTGGTCGCGACACTTAATGTTACGACAGCAGTTTGCGATGCTGTGTAGCGTAACTCTGGATCTTGCCCGAGGTTTCCCATGACCATTACTTTGTTCAACGACGACATAAAATCTCCTAATATCAATAAGTTATATAAGACTCATCTCTAATCCAAGCCAGTGAACCCTACCATTTAACGGTTACTGAACATAACTTATAATAAAGCACAAAAGATGGTGCAAAGCCTAAATTCTTTCTTTTAAAAGAAGCCCGCAAATGACATGCTAAGTCCTTAAGATTAGGTCATAACACCTCGATTGGTGTCATACTAAAAATGAGGCAAGCGATATGTTCAACAGAGCCATCCTTACTTTGGCTGCGATCACCGTGCTGGTGCTAGGCTGTAAGCGAGACGAAGTCTTCCCGAGCATTGGTACCAATGTCTCTAGCCCAACAGATGTAGCAGTTGATAGCACAGGTGAGTATTTTTATGTCATCAACTCTGACTTCGACCGGACCTACGACCGAGGGTCGATCTTAGTTATCAACAGCTCGGGCGAAAAGATCACATCGATAGAAACCCCTCGCTTAGGCAGATCTATAAAGGTCGCCGGTAATGATCTGATTGCAACCTTCGACAAGCAGGACGACGATTCTGACTACGAGATCCGGCTATATGATATCACTAACCGCGAAGCACCCAGCTTCGTTAAGCGTTGGGGTAGCGACGACACTACCTTAGACATGAACTGCGTGCCCATTAATTCCGTGATCGAAGATGGCTATGACCACTTTGCAGTCAACTGTAGCGGCGGCCGACTCTACATTGGCACTCTAAAGACTCCCAGAGCCGATACCGAACTT
>JANQHA010000519.1 GCA_028282865.1 Oligoflexales bacterium | reverse complement strand
TCCGCAAAGCTTTCGACACATATTCTTGGCTACGATAGAAAGACAAGCGGCGGACGCTGCCGGGTTCTTCCCAAAAGTAAAGAACATAAACACTTTAAGCATCACGCTTCAAGGTCTGGGTCGAGAAACGAGGGTCGCGACCGAGGTAGGGCTAGCACGGCTTGGACTCAAGTCCTTTATGGTGATTCTAGTGCTGATCAAGTTCTAGAAGCTTCCAGGGCAGAGTCTGGAGAATATCGGATTAAATGGTATGAGCTTATTGGCAGCGAGAAAAATTATAGATTAGATATGGCCTGCAAATTCCCGGATCATCAGCCGGTTAATAAAGAAACTCTCGTTGATCTTATGAAGGCGGATATCTCTTGTCCTAAGGAGATAGTGAGTCGAGATGATAAATTTTCTAAGTTTTACTGCGGCAATTACTTTAAAGCCATTCGCCCAGAGGACTACCTCCCTCCACAACTAAGGAATGGAAACTATAGAGTTAGCATCTTGGGATGGCAGATGGTAGGGCAATACGATATTGGTAAATCGGGACGGGAGCTACCGGATATGTTAGTTCGAGCAAAGACCAAAGATGGCAAAATAGACCGAGAGCTTTCAGATAATATGGACTTAAATAAGACTTTTGATAAGCCTATACATCTTTTTACTACTGCGGAGCGTAACCTTAAGATCACATTTATCGATAGAGACGACCCGTTTGCTAGTGAGGAAATTATGTCTTTTAACTTTACTCTTGGATCTCCATCGGAAGGTACCAGATATGAGACTCTGGGGTGTGATGCAGTGAAAGGGCTTTGTGTTATAAAAGCTAATCCGGGCTGGATGTCTAGAAAGGCCGATACTAAGGCCCATGGGAAAGCCTATAAAACAGATTTTGAGGCTGTGTTTTTGATTACTAATGCTAGCCCGTCATTCTAAAAATTTCGTTATGGCCAACTAATCTCATTTTTCTGCCTGATGACCCAGAGCTCTATAATCAAAGGCTTCTTGCTGAGCTGATACATCGCGTATCGTTATAAAAATATTGTCCAAACTGTTACTTCGAAGGGTTATATCCAAATTGTAAGTAATTAATTTTAAAGAGATAATTGCCCTAAATAATTTTCTATTTATTCCGATGAGTCCCTTGATGAGTGATCCTGGGAGGACACATGGAAGGGACAAAACTTAGGCCTACTAAGGAAAACAGACGAAATGTCAGGGTTTTTCTCGAGCAACCGCTAAAGGTTGTTATGGGCTCTATTGGGGCTGACGTTCGCTATGAGCTAATGACCCGTAACTTGTCAATAACTGGATTTTTTTTAGACTTTGATAAACCCGGAAGGTTTCCTTTTACTCCGGCTTCCATCATGGAAATATGGCTAGAGTTGGGGCAGTTAGGAACAATCTTCTTTAACGGCAAAATGGCTCGAGTGGTTCATCCCGATGACAATGAATCCGATAATATTGGCCCTGGAATAGCAGTAAAGATAGTCCAGATTAATGCTGAAAATGAGCGGATCCTGAGGGAATTTGTTAAGGTTAACTCTCTGAAATTAGAAGAAAATAACGAGGAAGTTGCATAGCCCTAAATTTTTTCGATTTAGGCGCCGAATAGTATATTAGCAGCAAAGGGGCTCTGGGCCCGCGAGTGTATAAACCGGTCAACTAGAGGAAAGACCACTTCTTTGTAGGTGGTATGAACTTTAGGGGGCCACATGAACCATGCCGCTAAGCCAAATAAAAAAAATCTGCTCACTTTTTGGTCAATTATACTTTTATTTTTATTCTATAACGAAGCCACGGCGGTTCAAGCCGTTAAGCATAAACAACAGGTGAACTCACAACCGGTACGCGAGTGGATGACTGCTGATGTCGTTAATCGTGCAAACAGTGATGTTCAGCTTCGCAGGCTTATGAAGCTTTTCTATGCCAAGAAAATCGAGTCGGAAGACCTATATAAACATTTACGAAAGTTGCGGTCGAAACCCTGATGTTCTGGACGGGATTCCTAGAATTGTTTACTCTGCTATATTAGGAAGATTATAGGGAGTAGCATATGTCGTGGAAATCAGCTTCTTTGCCTTCTGGCTCCAAGCTTTTTAAGGTGCATAACTTTAATTTTTTATACCAAGGCACCAATTTTCATATTGAGATCGATGAGTACAGTGACGGTACATTTACCGGTCACGGTGAAAATGCTACAGATCAGAGCTACGTCATAGAGTCAGTCAGCGGCAAAACGTTGGAAGAGTGCCTGTCTGCTTTGCTCAAGAAGATTGAAGGTCGCAACCCGTAATGAGTCTACTCACTGGCCTTGATCAGCTTTTAAAAGACCCCCAAATGGCCTCAGATTGGGGGCGGTGTGCTTTGGTAAGTAACCAGGCTTCCGTTACAAAAGATTTTGTGCCGGCATGGAAGGTTCTAAATGATAATTCGTTCTGTAAACTGACGACATTATTTGGCCCACAGCACGGTTTTGAGTCTACTGTCCAAGAGAATATGATCGAGAGCGACCATGCGACTCACCTGCCTACTGGTTTAGCTATTTATAGCCTGTATTCAGAGACGAGGGAGCCTAAAGAAGAAATGCTGTCGGATGTAGATACCTTAGTTGTAGATTTGCAGGTCACAGGATGCCGCATTTATACCTATAAATATACGCTAGCCGCATGCTTGCGGGCGGCAAAAAAATATAAAAAAAAGGTTATCGTTTTAGATCGCCACAACCCTTTGGGTGGAGTTTGCGTCGAGGGAAATGCGCTGGAGGCCGATACCAAGTCTTTTGTCGGAGAATTTGAAATTCCAATTCGACATGGGCTTTCCATGGCCGAGGCAGCTAAGTTTTTTAATAGCGAAATTAAGGCCGATTTAGACGTGGTCTGTT
>JANQHA010000515.1 GCA_028282865.1 Oligoflexales bacterium | reverse complement strand
TGATGAACAAAAGGAAAGCGGCTTTTCATAACTTTCGTGCTGCCGAAGCGATTTTGCTCACTCAAGGCATTAAGGTTGCTGCACTCGAGGATTTGAAAGACATTTGGAAAAAAGCGAAATTTATTGACGAGCAAATAGCTGAGGTTATGGCAAGCATGAGGTCTCAAATACAAAGCGAATTGCGGAACCTAAGCAAAGCAAAGGCAGGAATTGGCAAGTACCGATCGGGCAAGAAAGCAAGGTCGGCTTTGATACAGGCGATATAATCACTCCGAAGTTCCTTAGGGAGGACATCATGGATGGTATTGGGGAAAAGAAGAAGCTAGCTCTGGTTATTGGCAATCTGCCCACGGTAGAGGAGATTGATCAATTTCGGTTGCTTAAGGATCAGTACGAGCTGACTTGTGTTAGCACTGAATCCATATGCGGCTATCTTAGTGAGACCAGCAGGTTTGATAAGCTTCGCTGCCTAGCATTACCTGATTACGAGGAGAATCCGACCTACATCCCCGGACTTGAAGCTGTGCTATCAGACTTTGACGTTGTTATTGTAAAAGAGCGCCTGGGCTTATTCTCTTACCAAGCTGTCAAAGCAAAATGGAAAAATCGTTTCCGTCTGGTTGTCTGGGTTGATAACCTTGCTGTTCTTCCCGCCGAGGACGTGGATCAGATGCGAACCATTCGCGACGAAGTCACAAACGCTGCCGATGCATTCCTAGTTCAGACCGAAGCAGCCCGTGAAACCCTTATTGTTGAAGGTATCGAAAAAGAGCGAATATTTAAGTTTGCCCCGTGGGTCGAGAAAATCTGTAAAAGAACCAAGAAGACTCGTGCCGGCTCTTTGAAAGCTATGAATCTGCCAGAAAGCTCACTTTTATTAGCCCACGTAGGTCAGATTGAGTGGGAGGAGGGGCTTACCGATCTTGCAGCTGGGATTAAGGTCGCTATCGATCGGGATCCTAAGCTAGCTGATAAGCTAAAGGTGGTGTTTTGCGGGATTGGCTCATTTGCAACCCAATTAAAGCAGACTTTGATTGCACTAGGCATAGATCGTCAGGCCTTTTTTATCGGACCGAGTCGAGAGGCATTTATTACTATATTGAATGCTGCTGACGGCTTATTTGTTTCATCTGGCCCATCTCGGGACCGTATCGATGGGGCGCCATATCGGATCTTACTTGGCATGGCAAATGGAGTTCCAGTGTTAGCGAACCGAACTCCAGTTGTAGAGGAAACCTGTGGTAAGCACCGGTTCGACTTCTGTCAGTCATCTCCATTAAGCGTGGCGGATTCAATTCAGAAACTTGCTACTGCGACCAGTCTGAGAAATGATGTCGTTAAGAAAAATACTTCTGTCGTCTCAAAGCAGTTTTCCGAAGAAAAGGTTCGCTCAAGTATGACTGGAATCTTTGAATCGATTCTAAGCCGAAATCCGAGTGTTGACACTAGCTCCTTGGATCATCAAGTTTTAGATGCTGAAAGCTTGGTGACTTC
>JANQHA010000444.1 GCA_028282865.1 Oligoflexales bacterium | reverse complement strand
CTTTGGCATGAGTACCGTGTTCTGAATACTTCGTCGATCGAACTAGCTCTCCCGAGGTCTTAACGACGCTCATTGCGACTGGTTTGCGCTCCGACTCGTAGGTTGGCAGTAGCGGACGGGAAGCTCCCAGTTTCATCGTCATATTGATTTTCCATATGAGGTTGAATGCATCGCCTATGCCAGTGTTAAGCCCCTGACCACCGTTTACTGAGTGGATATGACAAGAATCACCCGCAAGAAAAACTCGGTCGTCAATTGCAAAGTGTTCTGCTACTGACTCTTTTACTGAAAAGTGAGAAAACCAGTCAACCGATTTGAGTTTAAGAGAG
This sequence comes from Oligoflexales bacterium, assembly GCA_028282865.1. Classification (GTDB taxonomy): domain Bacteria; phylum Bdellovibrionota_B; class Oligoflexia; order Oligoflexales; family CACXFL01; genus JANQHA01. The sequence continues at coordinate 6,979 of JANQHA010000444.1, read as the reverse complement.
TGAGGTTGCATCGCTCGGTTGATCTTTGTGATAGACTCCTCAATCGTGAAGTCTTTTGTATCCATACGGATATAAAAACGATCTATGTCTCCCTCTCGAGGAATCCATGCTACATCGGAAGTATCCGATTGAAAGACTATGATTTCTGGAACCTTTTGGAAATCTGTTTCAATAACGCCATCAATAACTGCCCATACAATCTCTGGGCGGTTGATTTCGAAAGGAATATTAAAAAGCTCTCTAACCAACGACCTTGAACCATCCGCTCCTACAACGAATTTTGATCGGATTTTGTCACCACTGGCTGTTGTTGTCACGCAGCCATCATTAGATAACTGTATGTCGACAACCTCGGAGCAGCGTCGGACAGCATTTCCAGCTTGAGCTAATTTTGAATCTAACAATTGCTCGACGTAAGATTGACCGATCATAAGGAAGTGTTTATGGAAACACCCTTCCAGGCTGTCCCACCAAGCTGATTGACGGGATACGAATCCTCCGTTAGCCCAGACAGAGCTGGTATTGCAGGTTTTTCCAATCGGGTAGAGGTCATCGAACAAGTTTACAACCTCAAGTAGTTGCAATGTACGGGCATTGAGAGCGTCAGCTCTGCCTACATCTAGAGGGCTAGACGATTTATCAAGTACAACCGTTCGTAGACCGCAAAGATGTCCTAGGTAGGCACACATAAGCCCGACAGGTCCAGCACCAACAACCACGATGTCGACATCTTGCTTGTTCATGTGTAGCTGACCAAGTGTGGGTTTTCTAGTGGAGGCTCTCCTAAAATATGGGCTCGCCTAAGGTGACGAGAAGCACCGGTTGTAAACGCGTCTCTTCCATGCAGAAGAGCATAATTGTCGGCGATGATAACATCGTTGGTTTGCCAGGTGTGGGCGTAGAAGTTTTGAGGATTATACAAGGCTTTGCGTAGGCTTTGGTGGAGCTCAGTAAGCTCACTGCTTGTCAAACCTCGAAACTCTATATCTGGGTGGTTAACGAAGTTTTTGTCGCCATCTTTTGGCGGTTCATTGTAGCGAATCACAGGCCGGCCGTTAACAGGGTGTTTCGTTATGATCGGAGCTATAGTTTTGCTATCATAAAACTCCATCTTACGGTGATAAACTCCGGTTGTTTTATTCCATAATTCCCGCATATCATCTGTTGCGAAGAAAAGAGCTTCTGTCGTATTTGAAAAAGTGGTGCAGCCACCTTGGTCGCTGTCAGGTGCAGCTACACATTGAAAGATTTGAAATTCAGGAACCTGTTGACGGTACATGCCATCCCAGTGAAGGGGTACATAATTGTTGTCAAAGATATGGTCTTGGGGATTTTTTTTCTCAGTTAACTCGAGAATCTTACCAAATGGCCAAATGCTGACCTCTCCCCACTGATCGCAGTAGTTGGCAAAAGTATCAACTGTGCTAAAGGCTGAAAACCCTCGAACCAAAATCAGGCTATGCTGCCTAGTTAGGTCGCGCAGCTCATTTATAGGTAGGTCTCTCACCGGTGCAGAGTCTTTCTGAGGTGATATTAGAACACCAAATGGTTTCATTGGTTTTATCTTATATGCTATTTCCACAGCCCTAACTCCAGTGAGGTATTTGCGATGTAATGGCTTGGACGTCCGTCATGAAAAACCAGCTTGGCTTCGAGCATATTAATGTGGCTTCGCTTCATCAACCTAAACCTTCCGCCAATCGCAATCGCGACGCTATGCCACGGTGTCAGCCATTCATCTGTTGTCTCCATCAGGTGGACGCCAATCTTTCGACTGCCACACATCTGCGGATGAATAGATAACCGAACTGCACGTGGGAAGTGCTTAGCTAGGAGTTGGTCCCATGCCCTGCTGCGTTGAATGACTTTAAGGGCCCGCTTTCGACACTGTTTCTGTAGAGAGGTTTTACTTATACTCATATTGGGGTGCATCCCATCTTCGAAAAGAAAACGGGTGATCCCGCGGTACAAACAGTTTACTTCTTTGTTGATGCGTACTGAGATTTCCAGGGCTTCTAGTGGTTCTGCGTAATTTTCGAGTAGGCTAGAACGCATGGCATCAAAATTTCCATGATCGAATACATCATCTAGATTGAAAATCTTAAGCTTGGTCAAGCTAAGCTCTTTGATGATTGCGAGGATATCTTGCTGATAGGTTGTGATGTCTTTTTCCTGTATTCCCACCACGTCATTAAAAACCCTACCATCAGAGCAAATAAATATTTCAGCGCCCGGAGAGTAGATCTTATCAATTTCTCGGCAAATGGAATCAAGAAATATGAGTGACTTTCGTTCAGCCATATCAGGTCTTGTGCCAAGGACCTTAGCAGGGTTTGGAGATTTTCCAGGAAATGCTGGGAGCACAAATACAATCGCTTCGTTGCGTTCTATCGTACTAATGATTTGGCTCATATGAGGTGCAATGCAGGAAGAGCATTTTTCTCGAGCGCATTCTTTGTTTTGCTCAGCGACACGGCGGTAACGCATGACTATTTTGAGAATGTCTGCAGCGAGCTCAGAGGGATTGCTTTTTGGGTGCCGATTATTTTCATAGCCTTTCTTTGCGTGTATTTGCATCTTGAGATGACCCCGTGTTTTTTGGTGTTAATGTTTATAAGTTAACGCAAATTTATGTTAAGAAAAAATAATGGTTAATGATCATATGTATAAGATCACCTTATGAATTATCTGTGCCTAGTTCGACTTTGATTTCTTTGAGTATGATGTATAATTAGAGGTCTTTTGGTTTTAACTTTAAGGGGTTATAGCAAATGAAATCTAATGGAAAATGCCTTTGTGGTGCAGTTGCAGTCGAAGCTAACGTAACCAAGAATGAGTTTGGTGCCTGTCACTGCACAATGTGTCGCAAGTGGTCTGCTGGCGGACCGTATCTTGGAGTGCATTGTGGTGCCGATACCAAATGGAGTGGAGAAGAGAATATTTCAGTGTACGATTCATCTCAGTGGGCTGAGCGCGGGTTTTGTAATAACTGCGGTACAAACTTGTTCTACCGCCTTAAGGAAACCAAAGAGTATCATATGGCTATAGGGCTGCTAGATAATGGCGAGTCTTTAAAGTTTACTTCTCAGGTCTTCATAGATGAAAAGCCTGAGAACTATGCCTTTGCTAATGAGACCGTTAATTTAACGGGACAGCAGATCTTCGAGATGTATGCTCCTAAGGATTGACGCTCCCGACTTAGTATTAACCTTGAATATGGAAATCTATATTCAAGGTTAATGTTATATGCTTATATTAACTCGCCGCGGCATATGTAAAAAATAGTTAATAAAGGCTGAGTTTTATCAGTGGCTTGCTTTTAAGTAATATTAATGACTTAGCAGAATATAGAAGCCTTTTTCGGGGAGTTTGCTTTGTCATTCTCCCTGTTTTTCAGGGGTTTTTAGGGTCTGTCCGCATGCGTCTTTTGCAGACCGAAGTCAAATATGTAGCCCTCGAATCATTTTCCCTTTAGAATCCCCAAGATATCTGCTATAGATGTCGCTGCTCTTTGATAATGAGGAATCTGTGAAGATATCAGATCAAGAAAAGTCGATATCGCGGGTTTTGCGCGCCGTTAAGGCGATTGAAAACCGTGGCATGGTCATAATGGTCGATGAAGAAGACCGAGAGAACGAAGGTGATATTGTCTTCGCTGCTGATCATGTTTCTGCAGACCTTGTTAATTTCATGACCCGTCATGCTCGGGGCCTTATATGTTTAGCCCTTGAACCTTCTTACATATCAAAACTAGAATTACCGATGATGCGTGATGCAGGCAAATCTGAGTCTGCTCGAGAGACAGCATTTACTGTCAGCATCGAAGCTAAGCGCGGAGTTACCACAGGGATTTCAGCCGCTGATCGTGCCGAAACGATTCGAGTGGCAGTAAACCCAAACTCTAGGCCAGATGATTTGGCGGTTCCTGGACATATTTTTCCACTCAAAGCTCGTCATGGCGGGGTTCTTGAGCGCGCAGGTCACACTGAAGGTTCAGTTGATTTGGCAAAGTTAGCCGGGTGCAGTGGCTCAGCAGTGATCTGTGAGATCATGAAAGACGACGGCACTATGGCTCGGCGTCCTGATCTTGAGGTTTTGTCGGAGAAATTTGAGATCCCAATTGTGTCAATTGCTGATCTGATCGCATATCGCCTGATGCAGGAAACTCATATTGAGCTGGAAACCCAAACTCAAATTAAGACTTCAAGAGGTGTATTTGAAGCTCAATTATTTCGTTCTAAGTTAGATAATACCCGCCACCTCGCTATTATTAAAGGTGACAGCTTCGGCGAACATGTGATTGATGTTCGTGTGCATTTACAACGGCCTATTAGCGATGTTTTCGCTGATCCAGAATCTGTGGATGGTAATCGTATTTCGCAAGGGTTGGATATTTTGGACTCTAACGACCGAGCTGTGTTTGTTTATCTATGCCACCCCGATTCAGCAGGGCTTTTGGCAAAAGACTTGGAGTCAATGTCGGTTTCTGATGTCGATCATAAGGCTCTCTCTAACGCTGTGGTCATGGACCCTCGCGTTATTGGCATAGGCTCTCAGATTTTATGCCACCTCGGTGTGAAGAAGATGAGGGTGCATGCATACTCAGAAAAATCCTACAAAGGAATTTCTGGATTCGGCCTAGAAGTTACGGAACATGTATTAATCAAATAGTAGGGGTCTTACGATGACAGCAAAATATCTGCTCATAGCAGGTCAATTTAACGAGAGTATAACTAGAAATTTGCTTCAAGGCGCCCTAGACGTTCTTAGCGAAGCTGGTTTTGCTGATGAAGACTTGAGAACCGTTTGGGTGCCAGGGTGCTTTGAAATGCCAGTTGTGGCGGCGAAAGCTGCTAGCACGGGTCGTTATGCCGGTATTATCTGTTTAGGCTGCGTGATCCGTGGCGAAACCCCGCATTTCGACTATGTCGCGGGAGAGTGTGCTTCAGGTTTGATGCGGGCGAGCATTGATTCAAAGGTTCCCGTAGTTTTTGGCGTCTTAACGACTGATACTGTCGAGCAAGCACTTAACCGAGCGGGGCTAAAGTATGGTAACAAAGGCCGCGATGCAGCCACCACTGCCCTTCACATGTCTAAGATTATGAATGAATTGTAATGAGTACTGAACTTAGCCTTAATACCGAAGATTTTAGATCGCAGTCACGTGAGCATGTGATTAGGTTTTTATATCAGTGTGAGCGTGAGAAGATCTTCTACTTTAATCCTGCGAGTTTTGAGGACTACGCGCTGAATTTTGCTATTGACCCTAGTGTCGTTGATCTGATGGATCCACTTATAAAAGGGGTTTTTTCTCACCTAAAAGATATCGATGAGGTGATTTCTGAAAGTTCTAGGAATTGGAGCCTGTCTCGGATGAGTTCAACGGACCGGTGTATCATTCGTCTGGCAGCTTATGAGCTTTTGTATAGCGACGTACCCAAAAAAGTTGTTATCAATGAAGCGATTGATTTAGCAAAATCTTATGGGTCAAATCATTCGGGTAAGTTCGTTAATGGGATATTGGATCACATCTCAAGAAGAAAAAACCAAGCCAGTTAATGACCACTAAAGTAATCTACCTTCACCCGACAGCTGGTATTTAGGTGGTATGGATTCTTTTACCTTAGGTGGTAAGGCTCTAAGGTTAAATTTTAAGATAAACCATAAAGCAGCGACGCCGTCTTTCCAGTTGATTTTCTTGCCCTCAAGATAGCCCCGAGGAAAATAGGATATTGGATACTCGTGTACGCGAAGCTTCAGCTTTGCTATAGCTGCAGTAACTTCGGGCTCAAACCCAAAGCGATCTGCTTCAAAGCCTTTTACCAATGGTTTAATAACATCAGCTCGGAAAACTTTGTAACAGGTTTCCATGTCAGAAAGGTATAAGCCGCTTAACATGTTTGATACTAATGTTAAGAATCGGTTTATTAAATAATGGAAGGTTCTATGAATTTGAGGGCTGGTCTTTCGAAACCTACTGCCATAAACGACATCTGCACGGTTGTCCAAAAGAGGTTTAACAAGCGAGTCTAGATCGTTGGGATCATATTCAAAGTCTGCGTCTTGGATTAAGATAATTTCGCCGGTAGCTTGTTCTATTCCGGTCCGAATTGCTGCGCCTTTGCCTTTGTTCTTTTCTTGTCTGAAGACCTTGATCGGATGAGACTGAGCTACTTCCTGAATGATTGCCCAAGAATCATCAGTGCTATGGTCGTCTATGACTACAAACTCAGTTTGAAACCCAAACTTCATATTCATTATAAGGTTAAAGAAGTCTCTAAGGTGAGGGCCTTCATTATATACCGGGATGATGAATGAAACGATCATTTAGTAATATACCTAGCTAGTTACCGTTAAGGAGGCATCATAGCAGATGTTTTCTAGCAACACAATCTACGTGCTGCTGGCTTGCCACCCTCAGTGCTATTCGTTGCCTGGCAACTGATTGGAACCGCCGCGCTATTGTGATAAAAATGGTTCGGTAGTCCCTTTTAGGCTCAAAGGAGGGTGTGGAAATGTCTGAATCATTTATTTTGTCAATCGACCAAGGCACGACAGGTAGCACTGCGGTCATTCTGAAGGTAGATGGGTCGGGTATTCAAGTCGCCGCAAAAAAAAATGTCCCTTTTGAGCAGCACTTCCCAAAGCCCGGCTGGGTCGAGCACGACCTCGAGCAGATATGGGCTAGCGTTAAGCAGGCAGTGAGCGAGGTGCTTAAGCTCACAGAGAGAGATCACCCGCAATTTGCCGCTAAAAAGATTTCTTCTATAGGCCTTACCAACCAGCGTGAGACCCTTTGCGTTTTTGAAAAAGGTAGCTCACGTCCGATTTGCCCGGCTATTGTCTGGCAGTGTCGTCGTAGTGCTGAGATTTGTGATGAGTTTAAGAGCAGAGGCTTAGAAAAAGAAATTAAGCAGAAGACTGGGTTGGTTTTAGACCCGTATTTTACTGGTTCGAAGCTTAAAAGGCTTATGGATCA
>JANQHA010000331.1 GCA_028282865.1 Oligoflexales bacterium | reverse complement strand
TTGGCGATAAACCCGACTGCTGTCATCGAGAGTACTATGCCAAAAGCACTCACTATAACGTATTCAAGCGCAGCGCCTCCTAGTTGTTTGGTTTTATATTTGAGTTTCATAATTGTCCTCCCAGTAGGTTCTGAACGAACCTAGGATAATAGCTGACGAGTGGGAAGTGACTTTTGGGGCGTAGCTTCAAATGTCTGGAAGAGACAAGGTAGCTAGTTACTCTCGAATCGAATTGTTGGGCGGCGGAAGATCTTGTACGAAGTTATGTTTCTCTATTGGAATCCATCCTTCAAGCGACCTTTCTGGGTCCTGCTTGATGATATTGTAAGAAAATACCGCAAAAGAGATCTTAAAATAATTAAAGAAGATACTCAGGAGCTTGAAAGGTTGTTGGTGCTTCTGGAAGTTCACAAAGAACTAATAGACTCTTACCTTCAGAACGACTCGAAAAAAAGTCGTGAGATCATCCAGCAAGATCGCTTTGCTATGAATTTGAGGCCATTCATTTCGCGTACTGCAGAATCAATTCGTCAATTTCCAGAGTTCACTGCTATTGATATTTTGGAGTGGACCCTTCTTAAATCGCTGATTAAGTATGGTCTCATTGAATCGGGGGTTGATTAGGATTGGCTGGTCTGGCTCTGTCCAGAACTTTGGGTATTGACTCGCAGTCAAAAAACCGTGTAAAATGACTGTGAAGCCTTGGGTTGTTGTATGATATTGAGATTATTATCAAAATTTATTGAAAATTCCCCTAAAAGTGTCCTAATTTTGGGCCCTAGGCAGGCTGGCAAGTCGACGCTAATAAAAAGCCTGAACCCACAGCTCACCATCAACCTCATGAAGGAAGTCACTTATTTAGATTTTGCGGCAAACCCAGCTCGTCTTGAAGAAGCGTTGCTAGCGGAGAAACCTAAAACAGTTTTAATAGATGAAATTCAAAGGTTGCCTAGTTTACTAAACACGATCCAGGTTATTATCGACGATGATCCATCGGCACCTAAGTTCTTTTTAACCGGATCCAGTGCTCGAAAGCTCAAACGAGGGTCTGCAAACTTACTTCCGGGCCGATTATTTACTTACCGGTTAGGGGCTCTTTGCTCTAAAGAGCTAGGTTATGAAATGAACTCAGATTGTCTAACCTATGGCTCGTTACCGGAGGTATATCTCGAGAAAGACCCTTCTATAAAAGAAAAGATGCTTAGCTCATATACCGGTACTTATTTAAAAGAGGAGATTCAGGCCGAGGCATTAACAAAAAATATTGAGGGGTTTGCCAGATTTCTTTTTATTGTTGCTAGTGAATCAGGTCGGTTTCTTGATTTGACAAAATTGGCTCATCAAGCGAAGGTGGACCGTTCATCGGCAGTACGCTGGTTTGAAATTCTAGAAGATACCCTTATTATTCATCGTATTGAAGCG
>JANQHA010000258.1 GCA_028282865.1 Oligoflexales bacterium | reverse complement strand
CCACATGCTCTTGAGTCTCATACAAGCACTGGCCTCGCCTAGCAAGGTAGCCTTGCACCTTCTCAAACTCGGCGACGCTTCGTTTGAAAGATGCTGACTGTTGAAAATCCTTGGCAACATCGGTCTGCAACAACGCAGCAACATCAGGTGTTAAGCGATCGCTCATCTCATGAATCCGTGCTGCGGTATCGATCGCTGGACCTTTTGAGTTCATCGCTACCACTTGCCATGATGAAGACGCCGGAATCACATCCAAGTCCAGACCGACATCAAATCCATCTGTAGGCTTCATGATTGCAGAGGTCAATACAGTCGACTCAACATCAACCGAGCCATCATCGTTAGCAAACTCAGCAGGGGTTTTACCACCTTTGATAAGATCATAGTAATCACCGGTCATTCGTCTGATAGAGCGTATCGCTTCCTCATACATAAACGATCTTGACGATATAAACTCCCCGGTAGCAGGATCTGGAACCGAAGGTCCGTATCCAGCAGGCGCCCTTAGGCTGCGCGCACTCGACATGACGATCATGTTATACCGAGGATCACCCACTTTCTGGCCTGAGTTCTCTTTGAGTACCATCACTTCGTCTCGACCAGTGGCTGCTTTAAGGGTTTCATTCCAGGCTGCAACCACCTCCCGAGTGACTTTCTTATACTTCTCTGGGTAATTAGGATCCAAGTAGAAGACAATCTGCTTGTCGCCGGAGACATCGTGTCGACCGATATAATGTCTTAAAGTTTGATCCGTTGCTCGCAAGTCGCCATCAAGGCCAAACTCGGTGGTCCGGAAGTAACCAAATCGATTAAACTTGCTATCTGGATACTCCTGAGCAAGATAAGTCCTATTGTCGACTCTCACAAGAGAGTGCCGGATAGTAACCGACATAGCTTCAGGAAGCTGCTCACCAATACTAGTCCCGATGGTAGGGGTAAAGACTTCTTCACTCACCCAGGAAATATAGCCATCGTCGAGTTCAACTGGCTCTAGTAATTGACTCTCACTTACCCGGGCTTCGTACCCCATAAGTCTTTGAAGACCCATCAAGTCATTGAGATAACCTGCAGCTAAATTCCTGGTAAACGTAGCTCGAACATTCTGACGCTGGTCCCAAGGCTTCCTAGTGCTTTCATGAATTACATGAGTGTCATCGCCAAGACCGTTGCGCATTCTTTCAACGTCAAAAAGCTCGATGGCATACCTTAAGCTGGGAGATTTGGCATCGGTGGCATTAAGTGGATCATTGACTTTATAACCGGTCAAGAATTTCTCACTAAACTCGAAACTCAATCGATCGCTACCAACTAAAGTTTGACCTTCAAAGAAGGCTCCATTCTCGGAGTGTGCATTGAGAACAGTGGCCACATACACATACTCTCCAGTGAAGTCCGCTTTACTCAAAACATTAGGCTTAACAAAATTTTCTACTTTATGGGCTTTAGCGGTCGAAACGAGGACATACTGGCGCTGATCCCACCTTCGTTGATGGCTAGAATCACCGAGGACATCAGTCACTCCCATACCATCGAAGTTAATATCAACATGATCTACCACGTCCATAGTCAAAACGAGCTGATTGCCGTTAGCGCCTTGCACAAACACACTCAACAAGCTTTGCGATGCTTCGAAGCAAACCTTATCATTGGCTGCAAAAGAAACACCATGCTTTTTAAACACCGCATCAAACTCAGGCACATCGGTGGGGGCTAAGCAACTACCATCAAGTCTTTCCTTGTTAAGGTATCGGTTCTCGTTGTCACCAACAGCAAGATTTACTGGATTAATCTCGACATATCTTCTCTTTGACCACTCGTTGTTGTTTTGATCACGAACCAAATCAGGTGTTAACTCGCCATCGCTGTTCTCATCACGAGTAATATCATAGTACGCAACGGGCGCTCGACTCATAACGGTCGGACTCTTGTTGCTATCAAACCGGTAAAGAATCATCTCGGTTTTAGTAAGCTTAAGATAAACTTTATCGCCATTGGACAAAGAAAACTGCTTCTTCAAGGCATCTAATTCCCTGCTAGCAAGGCCAGGAATTGCACCTTTACCTACAATATAAAAGGATTTCAGCTGATCGACCGCAAAAAGATTGGTCATAGTCCCTTTCTTCGCAGAGATCGTAAGGGGTGCAAAAGGGTCAATCTCAATGTAAGCACGATCTTGCCAATCAGGGTTTTTGGTTTTATCTTGAACCAAATATTGAGACTTGTCGCCATTCTTATTGGTATCGGCAACCAAATCCCAATGACCATCAATTTTAAACTGAATCGTCGCCTTTTTAGCTGCGGAGTCGTGGGCACCGTTATACAAGGTTAGGTATGATTTAGAAATATCGAAACTAAGCTCATTCATATTTGCCACGTTTATGTGGGTGGCTATATTTGCAACCGTTCCAGATAATTTACTGCCTTGAAAGGTTTGCTCTAGTAAATCAGACTTTAGAAAGAGGTTATGGTCTTCGCCATCAGCAACCTTTTCGTTTGGTTTCTTGGAGCATCCCCACGAAAGCACCAAAACCAAAAAAACTCCTTGAACACTTCTTCGTTGCCGCATCATGCTAGCCCCTCCCTGATAAAAATTGATAACTCATCCCTATATATGCTGCAGTCAGATCCTTTGCATAGATCTTCGCTTGCTGCCGCTTTTGGTCGACAATCTGTGCCTCGGAGGTATCTATTCCGGCAAATACCGCCAATTTATCTAAAGCGCTGTATGTAAGGCTCAATGAGACTTCATACAGACCATCGTTTCTGCCACTATGAAACGTTCTGCTGATGAGTGCTCCAGAAATCTTAGAAGTCAGCTTACCAAGGCCAAGACTTAAGAAGAGCTTACCTGACATGTCATAATCACGATTTGATTGACCATCAGCATTCAGAGTCTCCTGATACCAATACTTCTTTGCGCCTAACGAAGTACCTAAAGTAACTTTCGAGATGCTGGTAGATATGGAAAGCCCCATAGCATCCGTGCTTTGCAATCCTTGCAACTTACTTTGTTCAGAGGTTGGTAGATTGTGGGTTACCTGACCCGAGGCTTTTATAAATTTAGTCCGGAGGAGATCGGCCTTTGCCAAAGAAATCGAAGTGTCTTGTAACTTGCTTTCTCTTTCAGGCTCATTGACAGAAATGACTGCCGAGGATACGGACAAACTAACTTTACTAGGTAAAGAGAACGATAGATCTAAGCTCTGAAGTAAGTACTGTCCTGAGGTTTCATAATACTCAGGCTTAAAACCTGCAACCAAGCCGTAAGTAGAGGAAACCTCCTTGACATGGGAAGAGCTGCTACTCTTAGATGCCTGGACTTCCTGTCCATATGCTGCTAAGCCGATTCCAACTTCGCTTAAGAAAACGCTTACGCTCATGATCACATAGACCTGCAACATAACCATACCGTGGTTACACATAAAAGACTCCCTTCCACCGAAACACTACAGAGTGTGCTATTGATGTAGTCAGCAAGGTCTATGCCAACATTGAAGCCGCGTTAAAATAGCCTAAGAGCTTTATTTTGGCCGAACTGACCGGGTATTTGGTAACAAAAGTATACCTTTGAGATAATGCGATATCGCTTAAAAGCGAGTAGGGGCTGACTACTTTAATATTCCGCCAGCATCAGAGTAGACTAAGAAAATTTTAATGCCTTGGTCTAAATACTTAACAAGCTGCTGACGGAAACCGATAGTAATATCCTCCTCACCCTCGCTAGAGCCAGCTGCCAACCAATACCACCTAGTGCTTCGATTAGCGTATTCAAAAGATTTCAAAAAAGACACCTGATAGCTGACATCCGCTTTGGAAACAGTCGAATTCTTTGTAGTACGTATCCGGTGAAACATAGATAGGCGGATCCGAGAGCTCCTGCCGACTCCGGTTATGGTCCAAACGGGGATATCCTCTCCGCCTATCTCAGTGGAAATGGAATCCCATGAACTAAAGTCAGCGGCCTTGGTTTGCAGGATAACCCGAGCTTCGGACTCAGTAGGCAAACGCCATTTAGCATTCTCATGTATTGCGCTAAAATCGGTAAGAATGTCAGAAAGGTCATAAGCGTTTTTCCCCCGCAACTTGGTATTTCTAAATGCCAACTCACCCACTCTCTTGCCAGTTTCGGGGTTACGAGCTTCGATGCGAAAGCACTCATAAGAACCAATTTTACCTGATGAAACGTAAGAGAAATTGTTATTCTCAATACCGGTTTGCTTCACATAAAAGCCAGACTGGAAAAGATTGTAGCAAGTACTGGGAGGATTCGTTGGGTGGAAAACATTTATTCCATCACTATCAGCGGCAAGACCGCCACGACTAACCACCATAGAAAAGGCAAACAGCGTATGTAATAAATTTTTTAGGGAAGACAAAATAAACCTTAAACGATGTTAAAGCATATAATCAATTACAGATTAAATATACCGTCTACCACCTTCGATCAAGCGGTAACTAATCGGCCACCAAACAATCACGCAGGAGGCTTAATTATTCAGCATGTTTTTAGCTGGCTGGTCGACCATACCGGCCCTAAAAGCTGTTCACAATTTGAGACCGGTTTTAGAAACCGAACAGATATACCTCTTGCATATACCAGGCCAAGTGACTATATTCCGCCCTATCAACAATAGGCAAAACGGTATGAACTTACTTAGACTAGTTATTTTGCTAGTTATATCTTGCGCGTCAGCTCCCAGTGCCTTTTCTAAGGTTTCTAGCTGGGAATATGCTGCTATCGATACTTATTACGGCAAACAATGGCTACTCACCTATGCTCAAAGTGAAGGTATTGAAATAACGGAAGATACTAGAGTTGAACAGATCTATCAGCTGATGCTAGCTGATTCGTCACCAATAGCAAAAAAAGTAAATAAGTTAATAAACAGCACAGTAGAAAACGCCCAAAGCGCAGCTAAGCAATTTGGAGTCAGCCCTAGCCGAGCTGACTTGTCAGACATCGAACGTCACTTCATAGCTCTAGCCAGTTACTTTCTTGGTGGCATAGAGTCCGACGGTACACCCGCTAGTTCTTCAAAAAATCCTATAAGTAAAATATCTGCCATAGATAAGCACCTAATCAACTCGCTCGATGTTTCTGATCGTGTTAAAAACGATATCCGTTCCTATTTAAAACTTCGACACTCTTTGGCTATAAAACGAGAGACGGCTTTTCTCGAAGGTGATTCTTCACTTGGCGTTTCAGAAGAGGACACAAAGCGATTAGAAGATCTCTTCGAGAAGGTTTTAACCGGACTCAAGATCTCTTACGATAGCGAGACGTATCATAATCCAAATTATGACAGAAATTTAAAAGTATTTTGGATCGAACCAGATATCCACGGAGCACGCGTCAATAAGTTTTTTCACAGCATCACCAAAAGCAAGCGTTTGGTTGAAGCATTTTACCACGCTCCCGCTGCTAAAGTCCTTGAACGAGCAAACGCGATGTTCAATGAACAGCAAAAAACATTAGATCTATCCGACCGTATGATTTATACCGGAAAACCACTGCAGACAGGTATTCACGAGCTACGGCATGCTTATTTTGCCTATTTAAGGGCAAACAACATCGACTCGCTACATTCTGGAACTATTAAGAAGCATATAATTGAAGAGCTTCCATGGCACTATGAAGATCACTTTTCTCTAGAGGAGCTAGACACCTGGCTTGGGGACCTTCATTATTGGTCTTCAGAATATTCGCGAGTAACTGACTTCCGCCTAGCTGCTTCTAAAAAAATGCAAGACTTGATAGTTGAGAAGGCTCTTGTTCTTAAGCATATCTCTCTCCAAACTGCCGAGCTTACCCGTCAGTTTATTAGAGACCATAAAGACAAAAGTAGCACCAGAACCGAAATAACCTATCAACATATTTTGGAGTCCGAGGAAGCCGAAGCGCCAGTAGGAATATATTATGAGGTTAGCAATGAAGTCGCTTCTTTGAAATACCAGCTATTAGGCCCAGAATACCAAGAACTTGCCTTAGATATTGCTATCGGGTCCCCTGGCGTAAAGGCCCGGGCAGAGAAAGCTATCATGGACCGAATCAGAGCCATTAACAAATACTCTAATAAGCTAGTAAAAAAAGCGCAGAAAAGCATCGTACTGGCGAGTACCCCGGGTGACCCTAAACTGCGAGCACAGCAGGTCAAAGTTCATACTCAAGCTATGAAAAGCTATAGCAATCCCTACGCTTCGTTTACAGGATCCCGGTGCCGAGCAATTTTTGAGTAACACCCACTGTGCTTAATAAAGAAACTTAGAAAGTAATTGCCCTAGGAGCTGGGCTTTTACAGCACCGCCATTTAAAAGAGCAACTCGCTTCGCAGGTAACCAGCCCATCCATTACTGTACAATTATTTACAACAATATCGAAATTAGCCACTGGTTTGCTACCGTTGTCACAATTAAACTCTTCTTCCGCCTCCAACATGCACTCAGCCTCAGCAAGACTTTCAGCACCATTTTGATCAACAAATGGCTGCCCTTCAAACGGAGGGATGACGCCAGATCCAGCACTCGTCACAGTATGCCCCGCGGGGCAATCAGGCCACTCAAGCTGCGATGGAGGAACCGGACCATCTGCAAAATAACCAGTTGCCTTTGTCGAATGAACCTCATGGTCTAAAAGATAAGTATTCTCATAAAGGCCTGAGCCTGCGGCGTTTAGAGTAGATAAAAGTAGTGCAACGGTAAGAAATAATCTCATTCGATACCTCCGTGTAGACCCAAGATTATTGATAAGGTTAAATGGTACCAATCATTAGGCTGCTTGGCAATATAGCGGCAAGTAGAATTTTGTTTCAATAGCACTTATCAAAGACGTTAAAGTGATGATATCCACTTCGATCTAAAACTTCGACATTCTTTGATCATCAAACTAGAAACTGCTAACCTGCCAGTAATAAGTTGGCGGTATATAATTGAAGCG
>JANQHA010000122.1 GCA_028282865.1 Oligoflexales bacterium | reverse complement strand
CACCGCCCTGAGTTGCGAGCTTGGGCGATGTACGATTGGGCGAATTCCGCATTTATCACAACGATTGCTGCGGTGTTGCTTCCGATTTTTTACTCCGATGTGATCGCCTCAGATTTACCAGAGCATCTCAGAACAGCTTACTGGGCCTATACTGCTGGTATTGCGTTATTTATAGTAGCGATTATCTCTCCTTTTTTGGGGGTCATGAGTGACCTTTTAGGTTCTAAGAAGTCCTTTGTCGCCTCATTTATGATGTTAGGAGTGACCGGAAGCGCAGGTTTATATTTTGTTGGCCAAGGTGATTGGTTGTGGGCTTCCGGATTATTTATCTTAGGAAATATCGGCTTCGCGGCTGGCAATGTTTTCTACGAGGCCATGCTTCCTGATGTAGCTAAGCCCGAAGAACTGGACCGAGTGTCTACCAGTGGTTATGCGATTGGTTATATCGGTGGTGGACTTTTATTAGCCCTTAATTTGGCTTGGGTGCAGCTTCCTAGCACCTTTGGCTTTCGAGATACTGTTCAGGCGGTTCAGGCCTCTTTCTTAAGTGTTGCGTTTTGGTGGTTGTTTTTTTCGCTTCCGTTATTTTTAAAAATTAGTGAGCGAGAGCGCCGAAAATCCAGCCCTAAGTATTCTTTAGGCCGTTTGTTCATCCAGTCATTTTTGCGGTTAAAGCAGACATTCCTTGATATTAAGTCTCAGCGTCAGGTGTTTTTATTCCTGTTGGCATTTTGGATTTATAGCGACGGTATCGGTACGATCATTAAGATGGCGACTATTTATGGTAGAGAGGTTGGCATTTCTCAAGGGCAGCTGATTGGTGCTATGCTTTTGGTCCAGTTTCTAGGAATACCTTTTACCTTTGCCTTTGGTGCCTTAGCTGGAAAGATGGGGGCTAAGTCGGCTTTGATGATGAGTTTAGCTATTTACGCCCTTATCTGTGTTTATGGGTTTTTTATGGAGACCGCCTTTGATTTTTGGTGCTTAGCTGCTGGGGTCGCTATGGTTCAAGGGGGCTGCCAAGGGTTAAGTCGATCCATCTTTACAGGATTGATTCCAGTGGAACGTAGTGCCGAGTTTTTTGGGTTTTATAGTGTGTCATCAAAATTCGCAGGAGTGTTTGGTCCTCTGCTGTTTGGCTTTATATCGCAAATGTTTGGGCAAAGCCGCGTAAGTATACTGTTTTTAGTAGCATTCTTCGTGGTGGGTTTACTGCTGCTTTCTAGGCTCCGGTTGAGCCGCTAGTTAATTTTTTTAGCTCCTAAAGTTGGTGAAATCTTCGCTAAAATACTGAATTTATAAAGGCTTATTAGCTCGATTATCCAAATATCCCTAAAGTAGCTTTAAATTACTAAATTTTTTTGTCAGGCCTCCGAGTGAAAGGGTGATGTAAGATTGATCTATTTTTTCGATAGAGGTAGATATGCAGTTTCTTGGAAATAAGAGTTTACGATTTAAGTTGGTTTTAACCTTTTTTCTTGTCTCGCTCGTACCTTTTTTTATATGTGCGTGGGTAGTCTTTGAAAAGTCTAAGATAATTCTAGAAACACAGCTGGTCGACAGGCGAGAGGCTAAAGCTCACGAAATAGAAGAGAACTTTGTACAGCTGAAGAAGCAGGTGCATTCAGTTGCCGGAAATAAAGCAACCGTCGACGCAATGGAGGGGTTTACTAAGGGCTATGATCAATATTTGGCCGAGGTTAAAGATCAGACGACCGAAGCAGAACGGTTGTCGTCTCTGAAGCGATTTTATCAAGCAGATTTTAGCTCCCAATATGCAAGTAAAAATGGCGGTCAGGAGTCTGGTATCAATAAGAGGTTTAGTAAACTCAAGCCAACAGCTGTTGCGCTCCAGTACAATTATATTAGCAATAATAATCAACCTCTAGGGTCGAAGGACAAATTAGGATACGCTAAAGACGGCTCTTATTGGAGTGACGTGCATAAGAACTACCATCCAGTATTTAGTAATCTAATTGAAGATTACGGCTACTACGATATATTCCTAGTGGAGCCGGTTAATCATAATATCGTTTACTCAACTTACAAAGAGGCTGACTTTGCCACCTCACTTAAAAGCGGCCCATACAGTGACACCAACTTCGCAGAAGTAGTAGCTACAGCGTTTAATAGCAAATCTGATGAGGTGTTTTTCAGCGACTTAGCGAGTTATTACCCTTCTTACAATGCTGCAGCTGGTTTTGTTGCATCAGCAATTTTAAAGAACTCTGAGGTTATTGGGGTACTGGTTTATCAAATTCCGGTCGCCGTTCTAGATAAAATATTAACTTCTAACGGTAAATGGCGTGAGAGAGGAGAAGGAGAGACGGGAGAGACCTATATCGTTTCCAAAGATATGACTATGAGAACTTCAGCTCGGCCGCTTCTCGAGAAGCCAGAGGAATTTTATCTTAGTCTAAAAGAGAGTGGTTACAGTGAAGCTGTTGTTAATAAGGTCAAGGCAAGAGGAGAAACAGCGGTTATTTTATCAGCCGATTCGCCGATTGCTAAAGAAGCAGTATCTGGTGAAACCGGGTATGGAAAGTTTAAAGACTATCGTAATCACAATGTTTTTAGTTCATATAGCCCGTTAAAAATTAAAGGAGTCGAGTGGTATATTATCTCCCAAATGGACTCTGCCGAAGCTTGGGCTTATATTTGGGATATAACTCAATCTCTCGTAATGCTGATGCTTGTAACTCTCATAGCTATCACAGTATTTTCATGGCTTCTTGCATCAAAAATATCAAACGGAATCTCTAGTCGGATCGTGGATTTGGAAGATTCTATTGTTAATACCACTTCCAGTAATGAGTATATGTTGCAGGCTTCTAAAGATGTATCTTCTAGTACCGCCTCGCAGGCAGACGCGATTCAAGAAACGGTATCTACATTAAATGAAATCACCGCCATGGGTGAGAGTAGTGTCAAGTACGCTAATCAGTCTACAGAAAAAGCTGAAGATAGCTTTAAGATTACAGCTGAAGGTCAGAAGGTTGTTTCTGATATGGAACAATCCATGAAAGATATCGCTGATAGTAATAAAGACATCATGGCGGCAATTTCTGAAAGTAATGACGAAATGGCCAAAATTGTCGATGTTATTAACAGCATTGCCGATAAAACTAATGTGATCAATGATATTGTGTTCCAAACCAAACTGCTTTCATTTTATGCTTCAGTCGAGGCGCCGAGAGCTGGTGAGCACGGAAAAGGCTTTGCAGTAGTCGCAGAAGAGGTTGGGAATCTTGCTCAGATGAGTGGTACTTCATC
>JANQHA010000112.1 GCA_028282865.1 Oligoflexales bacterium | reverse complement strand
TGTAAAGAAACTCACAACTGTAAAGAATTTTACGATGGCTCCAATTATTTATTTCCTGTATTCTATTTTTATAAACTGCTAATTGGTGCGTGTTAGGCTAATTAAGAATGTATTTGATGGCTTCTTGTGCCACTTTTGGGATAAGTGTTACATTTGCCTTATTTAATTCATTTTCTCGAAAGTATCCGGAGGAGCTGAGGAATATCTTGCCTTGGTAACCTGTGTTCCGAAGGTCTTGCGCGAAAGTCAGACCGGTGTCAGTAGGGGAGTCGTCGAAGTAGTAATCAGTGATAACGCCGAGAGCATCATTAAGGATTGTTGGGTCTTTTTCGAGTGCATACCAGAATTGCTTAGGCTCATCAAAGGCTTTAATATTTCTTATTTCTTTTAAGCTCGTCCAACCATGGAGCATCAAAGGATTATCATCGATGACGATATAGTGGCCTTTTTGTTCGGTTTGGGTGTCTTTTAGTGGTATTGATCCTAGCAAGATATTTAATAAATGACTTCTACCCATAGGTTTAGGCATAAACAGATCTGCTCCTGCTTCTAGGGCTTCTCTCTGGTAATCTAAAGCACCACGATTAGAATGGATGCATATTTTTGCTTTGGACCCTTTTGCTCTTATCTGACGCACAGCTTCGAAGCCATTAATATCTTCGCCTAAGTCTACATCTATGATGATGACGTCGGGGTTCATATCAACAGTGGATTTTATTGCCTCGCGAGCATTAAAGGTGGCTGTAAACTGAATAAGGTCTCTAAGTCTCTCTGACTGCTCGACATATGTCGTGAGGGTTTTTTGATAAAGTGGCTCGTCATCACAGATAATTACTTTTAAAGGTCTATGTATAGAAGAGATGATTTCATTCTCTATTCTAGTGATGGTTCTGCCGGTGCTAGGGTCTTGGGACTCATTGTCACTTGATCTAACTTCGTTGGATCTAATGATTTCATCGGAATTTTTAGGTAGATCATGGTGCTTAGGTGAAGTTAAATCAGATAGTGGCAGAGTTATGTGAAACTCGGTTCCAATACCTGCTTCAGAAGTACACCATATTTCACCACCGTGGTCGTTTACAGTTTTCTTCGCTATTGCGAGGCCTAAGCCAGTCCCACCTTTTTTTTCTTTGGTAAAAAACGTATCGAAAATTTTAGGCAAATCTTCAGTTGGTATATAGCTGTCACTATTACCGATAACTATCTTCATGGAACTATCTTTTTCCGAAGTTTTAAACCAAATTCTACCTCTGTATCTCATCGCCTGAATACCGTTGTCGATGATATTAGATAGGGCTCTCGATATTTTAAGACTATCGATTAGCAGCTGGTGAGTGTGGCTTAGATCGTAGCTAAAGTCGATCTGAACTTTTTTGCTATATCTTATGTTCTCTAGTAAGGAGTTTTTAATGACTAATGTGATATCTGAGGGCTCAAGGTCTGGTTTTGATTTAGAACCGACTTCTATAACATCTGAAATCATGCCATTCACTGATTTTAAAGAGCTTTGAATCTCCGGGATAAAACTCTTCACTAAACTCTTGATTTCTTCGGGAGAAGAAGATTTTAGTAGGTTAAGAATTGACTGCAGCATTGTAAATGGTTTCCTGACGTCATGGGCGAGCATTTGAGTCGTTTGGGCTACGGCTTCGTTCTTTCTAGCATTTGCTTGCTCAGCCTCGTATTGTTTTAGTATTTCATAGACCTTTTTTGTTTCATCGAAAAAGAATGAATCGTTGCTAATTTTATTCGATATGATTAGCGGCAGTGATCTCATATCTCTTGATATCTTTCTTAAGCCATATAAAACGAATATTGATAGGGATATTGCAATCAGGAAAATAGATGCTAAACCGGCTAAAAAGGTTAAAATTTCGGTCCGACTGAGGTGTTTTGATTCTACGATAACTGTACCTAACTGTGTGCCAGACGGGCTAGCTATTTCGTGGTGTGCGACTTTATCGACTTGTGTCGTCTTAGAATTCGTTAGTTGATTCGAAGGGTATGAAGCTATTAATTTATTGTTCATATCATACACTGATATACGTGCATCTAGGGTAGCACCGAGCTGAGAGACTGTTCGAACTGCTGATAACCGGTCGTTGACCTGTAGGTCATCCAGCAATAGTCCTGCTATAAGTTGAGCATTTGCCGTGTCTTTCTCAAATGATTTTTTAACCACTGAAGTATAGGCGATATAGCCGATTGCACTACAGAACAAGACGGTAGATCCCACTATAGGAATCAGGATATAAATGCGCCAAAACCTGCTAAAGCTATTCGAATTCATAGTTTTTCTCTCATGTTTCTATGCCATCGATTCCAAGCCATTCCTAGGGGGCTAATATGAATTGTTTTAACGTTAGGCTGTACAGCAAACTGGAAGCTCATAGTACCGAACGGATAGGCGATACCATTGTCAAAGAATGCTCGGTTGAGTAAGTCGAGGTCTTCTTTAGTTCGTAAATTTTGACGCTTGGTTTTGATTTCTTTATAAATTTCTGCAAATTCTGGATATCGATGACGGGATAAGCTACGTTCAGCGGCGTATCGATAAATGCTAATAGGGTCGGTTGAGGATAGATCCCAAGCCGATATATAAAAGTCAAAAGTTCCTTCTTCCATAGCAAGCATAAATTCTTTCATCTCTAATATTCGTACGTTAGCGTCGCATTTTGCTTTATCCCTAAGTAGTCTTTGTATTGAGTGGGATACCTTTTCGGCGTTAGGGGTTCCGTCTATGATTGCACCGCTAATGGATTGCCCCTTAGTGCAGATCATTGGATCCTCCTCAAAAGAGTCAGTAGAGATGGATCCTACAGCGGAATTTCTTGTTCCATGGGGTAACATAGTCTTAGTGCGGGTGAGGTTGGGACCAAATGGTATGCTATCTCTAATACTTGCAAAGAATGACAGCACTGATCTTCTTTTACTAGGTTCCGCTAACCAATCTTTTCGGTTGTTAGGCGATACCAGCCAAGTCCAATATATTTCCGACGCGATAAACCTTGTGTCTTTTTTGGACGACTTAATAGCCTGAATTTGATTGCTCGTGAGAAGTAGAAAGCTCAGATCATCCACCTTGTTTTGAAGAAATAATTCAATCGCTTCGTCCTCAGTACGAAAATACACATCGATTGTTTCTTCTAGAACGGATCTTCTGTCATTTGGGTTTTTAACTAGTCGAAATGAGTCGTTATTAAGTTTTTCTTGAATGACGTAATGCCCGAAAGTATTGGGAATATAAACATCACCCGCAACGACAATGTAAGGATTATTCCTATTAACAATACAGCTATAATCTGCTGCAAGAATATAAAGAGTTTCCTCGGGTGTATTCCGATATTCTACTGTCACATTGAGGCTATTTTTACTCAATACTTTTTCTATGTTTTGAACAAAATAATCGCTCCTGAGCGACTCTTGAGACGATAGTTTTTCAATACTATAAATAACGTCATCTACGGTAACTTCTTCTCCAGTTGAGAATCTAATATCCTCATTTATTTCAAAAGATATAGTTTTATTTGTGCGATCCACCTTCCATTTCGAAGCTAAATCTCCTCCAAACTGTAGTGCATCGTTAACATACAATAACCGACCGCATATTTGAGACAGGAGCGTCTCCTGGTGATATCCAGTGATTTTTTCCGGGCGCATATCTAACGGAGTCGACCCTAACAAAACGGTAGCATAGGGCCGCGACTGTTTGGCGATTTCTTCCCCACGAAGGTTTATTATTAAAATTAGGATCGCAGCTATAGCTAAAAAACCTAACGGATATTGAAGCTTTTTGACCAAGCTAGACTCCCGATGGCTGCTGTAATAGCTAATGTTGTGAATGAAATGGCAAAGATGGGCAACCAATCATAAGATTGTTTTTCTAAAAAATCTATCAAGAAACCTAGAGGAAGAAGAACTAATGTCAATACCGACGAAAGCACCCAATGATCTGCCATGATACCTTTTCTTGAGGTCTTTTGTTCAAGTTCCTGGTTTTCGTTTACAAATGAGATAAGTGCCCCAATAAGGTCTAAGTGATCGTTTATGGATGTCGCGTAAAATGGGAATACGAGTTTTGACTCATTGCCCAATAAATAATTAAAAAACTCGGTTATGAAACTTTGATTTTCTTGGTATTTAAAACATTTATCGATAGCATCATTGATCTCTTCCTCAGAAAATGGTGTTAGCTGTGCCATCAGCCGTCGAAATAGAGTTCTATGACGGCCTCTCATCTCGGTTTCATGCCTATCTTTCAACAAAGCCTTGCCTGCTGCGATTTTTCTTGACAGTAGATCGCATTCATTTGTAGTGAACTTTCTTTGAGATGTAAGTTCTGATTTTAGCTTAAAAAGAAACTCAACGACTTTATTTTCGTTTACTGCATCTAGGTCTAGCTCGATTGTTACATTGACCTCTTCTTTTTGATTGCCAATAACAAATTTACAAAGATTTAGAACATCTGAGTTAGGAAGCGATCTATGATCATCGTGGAAAATACCGTTTATTTTTGCAAAGTTTGATAAGTGTACTTCGACTATCTTTCTATTGGAATTACGCAGCACCTGTAGAACATCTAAAATAGGTTCGTTTAGATTACCACATGCTACTACAAGGTGAGCAACATCTACGATCCAGCTGGTATCTCCTGGTAAAGCCTTGTCGAGGTCTTTATAAAAATCAGCTATTGTAAGTGTCGAGCCTACCGGAGTTTTATACATCACCGGATTTTCTAGTGCTATGGGAACACCTAAATCAGCAGATAATAGTTCAGTATTTGTAACAAGGCTTTTTATTGTTTCGGGGTTCAAAGGAGGAGGCAAGATATAGCCTAAACTCTGTCCTTTAGGGTTTGGGTTTAGGAAACCGATATGTTCTCCAAAGTAACGACATTTTGTTCGGGTGATCTGTTCTTTTAATTTCGAAGTGAGCGAAGATGGAAATGGAATATCATGTGTCATCGAAAATAGAACTCCATGAGGGAGTAAACGAGTCTTTGTAGTGTCGTAGTCTTTTTCAAGTTCAGCGAGTTTTTGGCAAGGAGCAGGATACTCAATGTAATCGAAGTTCTTCCAAAAAACCTTTGAGGTGGTCGCGGCATCTTTTAGCTGAGGTTTAATCCCGAATTTCATTTATATACCCCAATTTGAGCGCATATCTTGTTTTGTTAGGCTTGTAATCTAGATCCAGCTCCCCAGGATTATAGCTACTCTGGCTTTCCCTATATTTGACTGGAATTGACCTTTGCCCACATCGTCAACTTCATAAATTCAGAATTGATTCTGCAATATGTAAACCACTTTTATCGAGGACTTAAATGAATCGCTAAGTCGTTAACTTTACAGAAAAGATGTTAGACTGCCCCTTGTAGGCGAGGCTCGTAAGTAGTACGCTACCTTAGGATGGTATAGAAATATTACTCGACCCTGTCAGTTTGGCGTCATTTTGTAACCGATATTTCAAAGTTAGCCCTCGCAGTCGAGCTGACTCATAAATATCTGCCTGCCCAAGTATTGACCCCCTGACCAGCTACTTGACACCGAAGCCCTGAGCTTACTCCTCTATATATTTAGTAGGTTAGCTGAGCTAATGGAGAATTTGCTATCTACGGCCAATATGACGTAGTTTTTAGATACTAATAGAAAATTATTGATTTCACTAAATTTTTTTATAGTTTTTATCAAATAAACTTGACTTGGTATGATACGTGCTTTAACATATGCATGACTGACATAAGGTCAGTTCACTGGCGAAGATGCTGGTGACGCCAGACCAGAAACTAGCATTTCCAGCCTGGCAGTCAAGCTCTCAGAGCACAAGATCTGATAAGCCGATGTGGTAATCTACTTATCGTCCCTAACTCTGAAAAGCTTGAATGAATCGATAAAGTTAACGAATTTATTCTATTTTTAGAGGAGAGTTACTATGAAGAAGGCGATTTTAGCAGGTTTATTGCTAGTAGGTTTTGCGGTTGCAGTAGCAACACCAAGTTTTCAAGTAGCTGTGAATCAGACTGCTGCTCAAGCTGATGAAGGCGGTGGTGGTGATAGTGACGGTTAATTAGAAAAATCAGCATGATCTGTTTAGTGTAATATTATTGAAAACCGCTTAACTTGCGTTATGCGGTTTTTTTATGGTCTTTTCCTACTTCCTGCTTCCACGGTTTTAATGTGTAGCATAGATCTAATTCAGCAATCGATTGCTTAATGCCCTGATCTTTTCCCTCAGCTAGCTCTTGCAATGATTTCAATTCGGTATCAGTTGCAAGGCTTGTTAAATAGCCTCTGCTACTTGCAATAGTGATCTGGCCTATCTCTGCTTTTGGTACCAACTTCATTAAGTGATTGATCTCCTCTGAGATAAAGTCAAGATCCATATTCCTATCATTAGAACTGATCTTAGATGGGTCGATATGCTGACCAAGTAACTGCTGATACTGGAGCTGCTGATTTTGGTCGACTTCATTAAACGAATAGCTTTGCACTGCAAAGATGTTGACATGAAGAGAGATTTTTTCAGCGATATGGTCATCATGATCATGCTCAAAAATCTGGTAGGCCTGTTTGATATACTGCTCGTAGCTGGCGGCTTTGCTCTGGAGCAGAGCAGAGACTTCGCTCAGGTCATCTTTTAATTCAGGATTTTTTCGGTTTAGGATAAAGATAATCCCATCTCCCATCATTTTGATATCAATTAGGCCATAACCACTACTGACAATGTCTTCAGTAGCGACTCGCCGCAAACCTCGGATGATTAAGTGAATCTTGTCTTTGATATTTGCTGTTAGCAGCGATGAACCTGCAAGGTCAATTTCGACAAAAATCCCTTGCCGCTTTTTACTTGCCCAGTTGAGAAGCTCGGACTGTGATAGCAAGAGTTTAAGGCGAGCCATTTCTGTGAGTGGGTACTTAGAATAGAGCGACTTTTTGAGTTTGGCTAGGTTGGGATGGAAT
>JANQHA010000096.1 GCA_028282865.1 Oligoflexales bacterium | reverse complement strand
CTAATAAATAAAGGAATTTAATTAAAAAGCAACAATACACACACAGAATGATAGCGACAAATCTTGCCATATCTCGAGAAATTACCTAGTCTATATATCTACTTTTCTAATAGCTCATAGGTAAAAGGTAAATACATGGCAGGTTTTACTGACAATGAAGATTACTGGATTGAAAGGCATATTAACTTCAAGGGTGATATCAGGTCCGTCGGCAATATAGGCAACGACATCGAAACCAACCTAAAGGGGTACGAAGCCAAAAAAAGGCGAATTAAGCAGGCAGTTCAGCAAGTAGTTGGCCAAGATTTAGCTGGAAAAAGCGTTTTAGAACTAGGCTGTGGCATAGGGATGCTAGCTTCGACATTTGTAGACTTAGGCGCCTCTTACACCGGAATAGATATCTCACAAGATGCGGTCGATGAGGCTCAGCGTAGATGCCCAGCAGGAACATTTATCGCTAGCTCTATTATTGATCTGAGTCTATCGGAGAAGTTTGACGTGGTATTCTGTTCAGACGTATTGGTACACATCATCGAAGACCAAAACTGGATAGGCATTTTGAAGCAGATGTCAGAATTATGTAAGGACGATGGCAATATTATCATTATCGAAAGGATTTTAAATCAACCCCGTAATATTCTTAGTCACATGGTTTCTAGGCCTCTAGATGAGTACCAAGAAGCGCTAAAACCTATCGGCCGCGAGCTAACTCCTATCAAGCTAGCTAACGATCACGTAGATTGTATCTTCGAAATGGTGCGGCTTGGCGGCAGAAATAGTTAACTAAAGGATACATGATGTCGGTGTTAACCCACCATGATTCGATCAACACTGTTAATGACTTCTTGCATAGCCAGCTACAGGATCTGATACCAGAGGTAGAGATTCCATTTAAAGCTGATTTAATTCACGAGATCTTGCAGCTAAAAGCTAAGAAAAATGCCCTAATCCTAGGTCACAATTATATGGAACCGGCACTTTATCATAGTATCACCGACCACACCGGTGATTCTCTCGAGCTAGCTCGACTGGGGGCGGAAACAGACAAACCATTGATCGTTTTTTGTGGCGTCGAATTCATGGCTGAGACGGCTAAAATTTTAAGCCCAGAAAAAACAGTGCTAATCCCCTCTCAAAAAGCTGGCTGCTCTTTGGCATCTTCGATAACCGCGGAGGACGTCCGTAAATTGCGAAAGCAATATCCTGGGGTTCCGGTTGTAAGTTACGTAAATACTTATGCAGACGTTAAAGCCGAAACAGACATTTGCTGCACCTCAGGTAACGCTTCAATGATCATTGAATCTTTGGATTCTGATCAAATCATTTTTTTACCAGACGAGTACTTAGCAAAAAATATTGCTCGAGAGACAGGTAAAACGATTATATTTCCTAGTAAGTTCGACCAGCAACCCGAAGACTCAAATACTAAAAACGAGATTATTGGCTGGCACGGGAAATGCGAGGTTCACGACCTATTCAAAGTATCGGATATCGAAGCAATTAGAGAGCAGCACCCCGAGGTAGTCGTGTTGGCGCACCCGGAGTGTCCTCCAGATGTCGTCGCTGCCTCGGATTTTTCAGGCAGCACATCAAAGATGATTAATTATGTAAAAGAAAAAGATGCTGAGAGTTACTTGCTACTGACCGAGTGCTCTATGGGAGATAACATAGCCGCTGAAAATAAAAATAGAAACCTGCTCAGACTCTGTAGCCACCGATGCCCATACATGGCTCAGATCACATTGGAGCAAACAAGAGACGCGCTGCTTTATGACCAATACAAAGTAGATGTTCCAAAAGAAATAGCTGACAGAGCTAGATCTTCTCTTACCCGTATGCTGGAGTACCAGCCTTAATTTCCGGGCTAAAACTGCCAAATGAAGTACAAAATTCCCGCTATAGCCCCAAACTTGATAAAGTTAAAGAATCCTGAGATAATCGACCTAATAAATTATTTCCAATCAAGGAAAGTCCTATGCGTTTTTGGGTCACTTTTGTTTTAGCCATCGCTTGCGTGTCATGCAAATCTGTTCATAGATCAGAATTACAGGATGTCGAGGCAGGGGATTCACAAACTGCGATCGATGAGAAAAATCAACAGTTTATAGTTGCCACAATCTTTTAAAGGAGAACCTCATGAAAAGCCTTATTTTGACCAGTATTGTTCTCTCTGGGCTCGTTTCCCCTGTGGTTTATGGAGCCTCTCGTGATTATGTCTTTTCCAAAATCGAGAGAATTGAGCTTTTCAAAGAAGGTTCACTTCTCCTAGCCAGAGGTACTGACGATATAGGTAATAAAATAAATTATAGATTAGATGGAAAAATTGTCGACCGCTGTCTTAAACTAGCATTATTTGCTAAAACGAATCGAAACTTGAAATTTTCAATCACGGTCGATGTAAATAATGGCACTTCCTGTTCGTTGGTCGACAAAAACTAACCAAAGTTAATTTTAAACAGTATCATCTGTCTAACCTTTAAAACATAACTTCTAATTAAATGTCGGGGCCGATATCGCGTGGACATGCGGGTTCATACCAAGGTGATGACAAGTCTGAAGCCGCTCTTCTGGGGTTACCAATGGCTTGCGAAAGATATCTTCTGAACCATGAAACTTATAGCTAACCAAGGTCGGTTCATTTGCAACTCGAAACAGAGTCTCAAACGCAACTTTAGCAGCAACAACCATCCCATCAAAGTCGATTAAATCAGGAGTGTCAGAAGTTCTGTGATAGTTACTATTATTGCTAACTCCCGTGTGAAAGAACACACCCGGGATGCCAGCATCCATAAACGGCACATGATCGGAGCCACCCCCGGCACTCGAAGTCACCTGAATACTACGTCCCGGATACTTAGAGCCGATACTAGATATGATTCTTGAGCCCACTCGAGAAGTCCCCCCGCCTAAAGCTCCCAACTTGTTTCCAAAACTTCTCATATAACCAACCATATCGAGGTTGATCATATAGGCGGTTTTTCGAAGAGAAAAAATTGGGTCGGAGCTCACGTAGTGCCAAGAACCTTCTAAGCCCAGCTCCTCGCCAGAAAACCACATTAATACGATGGAGCGTTTAACCCGTGACTTCGCTAGCGACAGCGATCGTGCAATGTTTAGCACTGAGATGGTTCCAGAGCCATTGTCATCGGCACCGTTACAAATCTGATTACTCCCCGAAGAGCCCCTGCTACAGGTATAGCCCAAACTCAGCGTACCGGCATGGTCCATATGTGCGCCAATGACTATATATTCATTCTTAAGAAGTTCATCAGTTCCTGGAATCAGCGCAACAATGTTCGAAGTCGTTCGACCGCGAGTCGGGCCATTCGAAATACGAAAGCCCTGCCGGTAGTCTCCATTACCGCGAGCTGGAGCAATTCCCCACTCTTTTAGATGACTAATAATATAATCAGCCACCTGCTCATTACCGGAGGTACCAGAAAGTCGACCATCAAATTTATCTTGAGTGATATACCTTAATTTTTCTTGGAGAAACGGCTTATTGATGTTTTCTAAACCTAACAAAAGAGCCTGCTGCTCAGTCATTTCTTCTTCGGGCGGAGGAACTACTACAGGAGGCTCCGGCTCGCTAGGATCTTTATCTTTAACCAATTCAATGAACTTGCTTAAAGAACTGCGGACATCGTCAGAATCAATAACTTCCGCACTATAAGCATAGGCTTCTTTGTTGATGTTTACCAAAACAAGAGTGCTTAGATTCTTTGGTTCGGCCTCAGAAGAAAAGTACTGACGGAGTTTGCCCAGCGAGTCAAAAAGAACACTACCGTCCGAAACAGATGAAATCATTCTTTCGCTAGAATCACGGACCTCGTGGTAGCTATCCCTTAGCCCTTGTTCGGCGACTATCTCTGGTATGACCCGGGAATTTTGCTCACACTCTTGGCAGTCATTGCTAGAAAAGTGAAGTACAACGGTTGATTCGCTGGAATTTAACGCTAGCGAGCAAAGCGACTCCGGTTGGCCGCTATAGTGCTCTAAGTATAGATCTTCCGCAGGTATTCGGCTGCTGCCAGAGGTAGAAGAGAATGACTTACCATTGCAGTCGACCAAAACTTTGGATTTTGCATCTTCAGACGGCTCTTGCTCAATAGGAACCAACGTGCGTTGATTGGTGGAATTAGGCCCGCAGCCTAATAGTAAAAGTGAAATCATACTTGATAAAAGCCTTGCCATGATGCTCTCCTTGCAAAGAGTTCATCGGCTTTTTTTAAAAAAAATTTAAAATTTTATATATAATAATATAGCTATATAAATACTTAATTTTACTATAATTATATTTATAAATTTAATCCTATAGTTATTCTCAATAAATAGGTGCTTAAGATTCATCTGTACTATGTCGATACCAGGCATTGTTATATGCAACTAAATACAATTGCATACAACTGGAGGTAGAGGGATGAAAGTTAATAAATCAGATGAAAAAAGTCGGGTCAGAGCCCCGAGGTTCAGGCCTTCAGAGAGAGTAGTGGTAAACTCTAAGACTATCGGAACGTATTTAACTTATAAATTAAGTACCGAAAACCTTTCTAGGTCTGGACTATTATTGGAGTGGCAGCAAAACCGACCAATTCCATTCATAGAAAACACGATATTAGAGATGACTATCGATCCAGGTGCTAATATCTTAGGCAAGCCACTCCAGTGCTTGGGCAAGATTGTTAGGCGGAAAGAGTCGAATGCCCGCTCCGGCGAGACTCAATTTGGCGTCTCTATCATACAAATCGAGCAGGAAGACATGGAGCAATGGCATTCCTGTATAGAAGAGCTTTCAATGAAAGGTGCCGAGGAGATTCCAGGTATCGAAGCACTTCGTGATCATGGGCAGCTTAAAGCGAGTTAGACCTCATACATCCCAAAGACTAAGACTGGAATATTTCCAATGACTTTGCTATGACCTTTAGAGTATTCTATTGGACCGGTCATAGCGTGGGTTAGCCTTTGTCAGAAAACTATTTATTATCAGTATTGCTGCTAACCATAACTGTTTTATCTGGAGTCTCCTGCACCCACTCTCCTGAGCTCATTCCCTACGGCACTCCCGAGCAGCACTCTGGCTATGTACCCGCTAGAATTGCCGTGATGCCTTGTCGGACTTGGCCTAGTAGCGCAAGCTTTATTCAAAGGCCGCTGTCAAATACCTCTAATGAAGATTTAGACCAGCTTTGTAGAAATTTCGGTCAGTTTGTCATCAGCGGCTTTAAAGACCAGCCCTACATGCGAGGATTCTCGCCGCAGTCTATTTTAAAGTTATTAGAGCGAGCGCAGAAGAAAGATCTGATAAGTAACTTTGATAATCATTGGAAGCACCTCGATACAGATTGTCAAAAATGCCTAAACACTCCGTCTTTTTATGTGCAATCTATCGAGAGTCGCGAGTCGTGGCGCCTTTGGCTGTCATCGTTTAGCAAGGCGGTTCGTAATGCGGACGCAATACTTGTTCCGTTTGTCTATTATATGTATCAGAAGACCTACCTAGACCGCGGGCTACTTGTATCCAAACGAGCGGCTGGAGTGAGCTTATTCCTAATTGATACTAATAACGGCTACCTGCTATGGTCTGGTGGACGCGAAGCTTTTGCTAACAATCAGATATTGGTCGGGTCCACTAATAAACAGAAGGGGTCGTGGCCCGACTGGAAGCAAGTGGAAGAGCGTTTGTTTGTCGAAGAAGTGTGGCGTGATTTTCCAGGACGTCAAGTCTACAAATAACAGCTGAGGAATCATATTGGACTCATTTGAACAACGTTACCAAGAATCACTCACTCGCTTAGAACAGAGCCGCAGGTCTTCTGAGATAGGCGGCGGTGAAAAGCGTATTGAAGCTCAACATAAGCGCGGCAAAATGACCGCACGCGAGAGAATTAGGTATCTGCTCGACCCAGGCAGTTTCACTGAACTAGATGCATTCGTAACCCATGACTGTACCGAGTTTGGTATGGCTGACCAGACCTTTCTTGGCGATGGGGTAGTAACCGGGTTTGGTACTATCGAGGGTCGGCTTATTTATTTATTTTCCCAAGACTTTACGGTTTTTGGCGGGAGCCTTAGCTCAGCATTTGCAAAGAAGATTTGTAAGGTGATGGATTTAGCTGTCAAAAATGGAGCACCACTCATTGGGATTAATGATTCTGGAGGGGCTAGAATTCAAGAAGGGGTGGCTAGTCTTGGAGGATATGCGGATATCTTCTATAGAAACGTCCAAGCAAGCGGCGTCATACCACAGATATCGGTCGTTATGGGCCCTTGTGCTGGAGGGGCAGTGTATTCTCCGGCTATGACCGACTTCATTCTAATGGTCGATAACAGTTCGCATATGTTTATCACCGGACCAGACGTTATCAAAACCGTGAGTGGCGAAGAAATTAGTTTTGACGATTTAGGTGGGTCCGAAACTCATGCTACCACTAGTGGAGTCATTGACCTTCGTCTTCCATCAGAGGCGGAAGCATTAGACTCCGTCAAATCTTTACTTAGGTTTTTGCCTTCGAATAACGTAGACGATTCTCCAGAGCTGAATTCTTCTAGCGCCGAAAAAGCCGCTCAGCCAGAAGCCGAGAATAAAATTAAAAGCTGTGTCCCAGCAAACCCCAATCATCCTTACGACATGAAAGAGGTCATTGAGTGCATCGTCGATAACAATAGCTTCTTTGAAATAAAGCCAAACTATGCAGCGAATATCTGTGTCGGATTTGCCCGGCTCGATGGTCAATCAGTGGGTATAGTGGCGAACAACCCAAATCATTTAGCCGGAGTTTTAGATATTGATAGCTCGGTGAAGGGGGCTCGCTTCGTAAGATTTTGCGACGCATTTAACATTCCGTTAATCACTCTAGTAGACGTACCAGGGTTTTTGCCAGGCTCAAACCAGGAGCACGGAGGAATTATCAGGCATGGAGCTAAGCTCCTTTATGCTTTCTGCGAAGCAACGGTGCCGAAACTTACCGTGATCACCCGCAAAGCATATGGCGGTGCCTATGATGTTATGAGCTCCAAACATATTGGAGCTGACTTAAACCTTGCTTGGCCCAATGCGGAGATCGCGGTCATGGGGGCCAAAGGCGCATGTAATATTATCTTTAGAAAAGAGATCAAAAATGCCGCTGACCCAGAGGCTAAAAGCGCGGAGCTAGTCGAAGCCTACTCCGAAAAATTTGCGACACCTTACGAGGCGGCAAAGCGCGGATATATCGATTGTGTCATTTACCCGGAAGAAACCCGATCCTTCTTGATAAAAGGCTTAAAAGCAGCAGCGTCTAAAAGAGAGTCCCGGCCTAAACGTAAACACGGAAATATTCCTTTATAGGGTGTGATATTGAAACGACTTAACAAAGTTCTGATAGCTAACCGAGGAGAGATTGCTGTTCGCATCATCCGGACTCTTCGTGAAATGGGAATACAGTCGGTAGCAGTATACTCAGAGGCTGATAAAGATAGTATGCATCGGTCGCTGGCAGACTTTTCATTTCCACTAGCGGGTCGCTCATCCGCCGACACTTACCTTAACACTGACGTACTAAAAGATATTATCCGCCAGTCTGGAGCCGATGGCGTTCATCCGGGTTATGGGTTTCTATCTGAGAACGCTGAATTCGCTCAACTAGTGAATGATCTAGGAGTTACATTTATTGGTCCGCCGGTCGATGCTATCAGTCAAATGGGAGATAAAATCACTGCGCGAAAATTGATGCGAGCTGCCGGTGTTGAGGTTGTGCCAGGCAGTGATGAGCCACTTTCCGACTGGGAAGACATTAAAAGTCTTGCAGGGGAAAT
>JANQHA010000145.1 GCA_028282865.1 Oligoflexales bacterium | reverse complement strand
GTTTTTTTGCCGATTTGAATGTTTTTTCGTTAAGCTCGGTTTCCCAGCCAGAGTGATAACCACCGAAATTCATCTCTCGGTCTTTTGCACCGAGTTTAGCAAATGAGTTGGGGTGGATGGTGTTCACATGGTAATTTTCCAGCGAATTTTCAACTATAATCTTCCAGTTGGCTTCTATTGTCATAGAGTTTTCGTCGATTCTTTCTCCAAGTGAGTTGCCAATAGACTCTAACTCATAGAAGTATTCCCCAAGCCATTGCTTAAGGTTTGGTCCAGCAGATGCCTTTTTGATAAAGATAAGATCCCCACATGTTTCGACGCTCCAGGCTTCGAGGCAAGTTTGAGCTTTTTCGCTTTCAGTTAGCTCGAAGTCTGTCACTCCGGGAATGCTCTTGATTTGACCGCCGGCCTGGAAAGTCCAAGAGTGATACGGGCAAACCATAGCGCCGCACCCTCGTCGTTCTGATCTGATCTGTGCGGATCTGTGAGGGCAAACGTTAGTAAATGCTTCGATCGAAGCTCCAGTATTTTGCAAAAAAACCGAGGTTCCAAAAAAATCAAAAGTCATAAAATCATGTTTTTTCTTAAAGTCACTCTTGAATCCAGCAAACTGCCATGAGTCGGAAAATCTATCGCACTCTTTATCCCAGGCCTGGTCATCAGTGTACTGAGAGTTTTTGTAGAGACACCTCATTAGGTCACCTTGTGTTCTATGAGTTCACAGACTTCTAATGCACCGCTGCAGTATACGGCTCCGTAAGAATAACCTACCCCAAAACCAGTCATTAATAAATTAATGTTCGTTCCTGCATGCGCCCAATCTGTCAAGGTAAGCGGAATCGATGCTGAGCTAGTGTTGCCGTATTTACCAATGGTCATGGGCACTTTGTCTAAATCTAATTTTAATTTCTTAGCGATGTGCTTGATCATAAACTCATTGGCTTGGTGAAACAGGAAACCATCGACGGTAGCTAAATCCAACTCGATCTCTTTTGCTAAGTTTTTAACAAGCCTTGGAACGGCACTTAAAGTAAAGTTAAAGATCTCTCCACCATCCATATACAGATCCTCCGGCCCTCGTAGGTTACCGTCAACCGCTGCAGTCCGTACTAAAGTATCTTCGCTTGAGCGCTGCCGAAAACCTCCAGCGGGGATCCTTAGGTTTTCATAGCCTCCGCCATCGGTACCAAGGATAAACTTCATAGAATCGCTCGTACCGTCAAACTCTAGCGCTGTTGCCGAGCCGCCATCACCGAATAACATTGCGGTGGACCGATCTTTGGGGCTCAGGAATTTACTACAAGTGTCGCCGACTAGAAGTAATGCTTTTTTGGTTTCACTGTTTAGCAATTTACTAGCGAGGTAAAGCCCATAAACATAGCCTGAACAACCAAGGTTGACATCAAATGCAATGCAGTTTTTAGGAAGGCCTAATTTATTTTGTAAGATGCACGCCGTGGCTGGTAGCACATAGTCTGGGGTTTGGCTGACAAAAATCAATAGGTTGACTTCTGGTCGCTCCCAACCAAGGCGCTCTAACAGCTGGTTTGCAGCGGTTAAACATAGGTCTGAGGTGCACGTATTATCGTCTGCGTGTCTCCTCTCAAAAACACCGGTCATTTTTGAGGTGCTTTCAATTTCTTCGCGGCTAAAATCGGGTTCGAAATAACTATTAGCAATTACGGTTTTTGGGATTGAACTAACAACTCCCCGTATAGCTGCATGGTTTACTTGCAAAATAGCCATTAAGAGCCTTTTTTTCCTTCAGCAAGTTGAATTAGCTCACCAAAGTTGCTGCAATGAATAAAGTCATCTGCCTTTAAGACAACATCATAGTACTGGTCTACTAGAGCAATGGTAGAAACGATTGCGAGCGAGTCCCAAGACTCCGGACCATCAAAAGTAAAAGATGTGTTCATTTCTGCTGGTTCAACATCAAATACTTCGGCAAATTCTTCGATAAATTCTTCGTTCATAGCTCTCCTATCATGGCCACTTAATGATGGTAGCGCCCCACGAGTACCCTACTCCAAATCCACAGAGAAGTATCTCATCTCCAGATTTGATCTCACCATCGAGGTGGGCGCGGTTTAGCGCCATCGGTATGGTAGACCCTACAGTGTTGCCGTATTCTTGCATATTTATACAAAACTTATTCTTGGGTATTTTTAATTTTCGTTGCAGCTGAGTCAAAATAAATGAATTAGCTTGGTGGAATACCACGTAATCAAAGCTATCAAGGGTCCGATTCTCCTGCTCAAGTAGCCTAGAAATACAAAGAGGAATTGACTCGAGTGTAAAATTGAGAATCTCAGAACCATTCATTTTAAGGGTCGGCTTGTGGTCTGGAAATCTAGAAGCGCCACCCTCTACAATAAGGTTTTCAGCACCGCTGCCATCGGTGCCAAGTACTGGTGTTCCGATAGCGTTCTCAGTTGAACTGCTGCTTATAAGAGTTGTCGCAGCTCCATCCCCAAAGAGTGTTCTCACGCTGCGGTCCTCTGGGTCCAAGTATTTTGTGTAGGTTTCTGCAGTTATTAAAAGAATATTTTTAGCTTGCTGTGACTCTATTAACCCCTTAGCTAGTGCCAAGCCGTAAATAAAACCGGAACACCCTAAATTAAAGTCAAGAGCCCCACAGTTAGTAGGTAACTCCAACCTCTTTTGCAGGATGCAGGCTGAAGAAGGCAAGAAGTAATCGGGGCTTTGCGTGCATAATAGAATCATGTCAATTTGGTTCGGCTTTATAACTCCGCTTTGGAATAATTTAATAGAAGAATGGTAGGCTAAGTCTAAAGAAGTCTGATCCGATTCAACTATAGCCCTTTCCCTAATACCTGTCTTTTTGTATATCTTATCGACATCCCAATCGGGAAACTTTTCAATCAGCTCCTCGTTGCTGAGCTTTCGCTCAGGTAAGTGGCTAGCGATTGAGATGATAGACGCGTTAGGCATTTGTTCTAGATACCCTTAAGTAATGGCATTCTCAAGCGATTTCAAAGAAAAAAGTATACAAAATCCTTAGAAATCATGCAAAAGAAATAGCTTTTAATAGGTGGGTTTATAAGTTGTAAAATAAGAATTAAGTGGTTAGAGTTACCTCGATAGGAGGCTATTGATGAATACAGGTGCCTTATTGCTGCTTAAGTCATTCCTAAATGATCGGGAAATTGATCAAATTGTGGCTCGGCTGGAATCGCTACCCCAAGATCAGTGGAACCTGGTTCATGAAACCGGTGATTATCATTCTGATAATTGGCAAGTGATTCATCTGATTAAGGATAATGTGCCCACCAAATATTTTGAAATGTTTCCAGAGTTGAATAAGTTTCGAGAGTGGTGCAAAGCTCATATTGATATTTTAGTCTTTTATAAGGTGAAGCCTGACTCCAAGCTTCACCGTCACCGTGACTTGAGTGGAACACTGGAAGTTGGCCGGCTAAGGTTTCATATTCCTTTGAAAACGAATGACCAATGCATCTTTGAGGTCTCAAAAAAACCGTTAAAAATGCTAAAGGGCGATGTTTGGGCATTAAACACTAGCTATCTACATGCAGTTGAAAATAATTCTCAGCAAGATCGAATTCACCTAGTTGCTCAAGTCGAGGTTAATGAGTGGGCTTGGTCACTACTGCCGAAACGTAATATTATTTACTACCTGCACGCTGCTTTTTTTGGCTTGATCGTGGCACAGAAGGTTTTAGTGTCGATGTTGACTAATCCAATGATCATTAAGAAACGCTTTCACCAAGGTGTTTTTTTTATAAAGCGTTTCTTCGCGCCGTCTAGATGATATTTGTCGGTTTATTCGAGAGCACTCCAGTCGACACTTTCAAATTGAACAGGCTTGAAGGCACGTAGGCCTAGAGTAGAGTCATAGGTATCGGTAAAATAGACAAAATCATCAAAGTATGATGAGTTATCAAAAGGAATTCCATCGTCGCTGCAAGTACCGCCAGTGGTGCATGCTGTCGATTGCTGAGTGAAGTTTGAATAGCTAAGGCTACTGTATGCAGACGAACTAGAAGCACTATAGGAATAACTTTTAAAACCGGTTGTACCATTTCCCTTCACAGTCCCTATATTGTATTCTCCAGAATAGATGCCTTCTATTGACGAAATATTGCTCATAGCTCCCGTAGAGTTATTAACCTCACCTTTAACCATGATCCTTACATGGCGATCATAGGTCTTATCTTGCATTTCATAGGAAAATGTATCGTTAACGGTGTCTACTGATACTGACCACGAGTTGCTACCAAATGATATGAGTTGTCCGGTTGTATTTAGATAGAAGGTCTCTGCAGAACTTTCTCCTTCGGATTCGATGTAGTAAGTGATCTGATTTTTCCACCCTTTGTCATTATCTGTCAGTGACTTATATTTAAAAACCACCGTGCCGACATTAGTTCCTTCGCTAATGTCCGAAGCCTCTGAGGCATAGTCGCCAAAGCAATCGCTTGAAACAATGACATCGCCTGAAACCGTCTGCTCAGTCTCGGTAAACTCAAACTTACCTGAAGTAGCTAGGGATTGACCTGCACAGATAATTCCTTTTGCAATCAGAAACGCGCCCCTAATACTTTCGGGGCTAGCTGCCGGTCCAGCAATTTTGCAATAGATTTCGCGACCTGCCCACTTATCATGACTGCTGAGCATCTTGGCTCCAGTGTCAGTGTCCCATGCACCGGTAGTGGTAGTGCATAACGTATATTTAGTTGATTGAGTGTCAGCTAAGCTGATTTCAAGCGACCCAGCGAGAGTATTTGCGGTATCTCCGGTCACGGAGGAATTCAACGCAGACTCAGTAAAGTCTAGTGCCTCCTTGGTGTTTAATTCTAATGATTCAGATGAGGTGGTTTCGCTGCTGTCGGAATCTGATTTGCTGCAGTTAACGACCATTAGGACTGCTAGTAGAAGTAAATATTTCACCTTGACCCCCTATAACTCAAAACCAGCCTTAATGAGACTCGGTAGGGGGTTAAAGAAATTTACAAAATTATTATTTACCCACATTAAAACAGTGGGTTATGGTGTGAGGATGGGCTATGGCTATCCTATCACTTCATCTACCGGTTCTTGCTTAACATCATTCTATCGACCGAAAACCTTCCGGCTCCTGCGAAGAATAAAGTTATAAATGGGACTAGGTATAACAGGGCAAATTCTTTCTTTTGAAAAGGGTCGTCGGCATGAACGATAAATGCCGCCACTACCATCGTAACTATCAGCGGTACCGACACTATCCTGGTCGCAAGTCCGATCACTAAAGCTAAGGAGCAGAAAAACTCGCTAGACCCAGCTAAAAAGAGTGATAAAGACTCGCCAATTCCAATCGGGTCAAGAAACTGAATTTCATCCCCGCTAAAGTATTTAGTGATTTTGCCTAGTCCATGACTAAAAGCCATCATTAGCCCAACTCCGATGCGAAGAAGTAATAACCCTATATCTTTTTGTAAGGTTCCATCTGATATGCTAAGACAAAATAACTTCTTCATGTCCAAATCTCCTAGATGTTTAGATTTTAGTATCAAGAAACCACTAAATTATTTCAATAACAATCTTTAAAAGTAGTGGTTTACCCCGAGACTGAGCTCCCTGCGGTGATCGGTTCTTTTTAGCTTCAGGCGAATTTCATTTCTGCTGCCAATACTGTAATTTATTCCGCCATCGTACTGGTGGTCTAGGGTTACCACACCGCCATAGCGCTTAAATAGCTTCGCTTGGACCAATACTTTCCAAGCTTTTGAAGCTTTTACCCAGGCTCCATATATTAGCTTCGGTGAGAGGTAACTTCCTAGCTGCTCTTCCTTGGAGTAGCCAATCTCTCCGGCAAGTAGCAGGTAGAGGACTATTGATTTACTAAAAAAGTCTTCGGTGTAGCCGGTACCGGTGTTAATAAAATACCTTTGGCATACCGACTGGGCATGCGAACAGTTTTTCTCAACGGATTCCATTCCAATATCTAATGTCCAAGCTGGCTGCTTAATGACCCAAGGTGTCGTCGGGAGCGACCAAATACGTATCAGAGAATACTCTTTCAGATATAAGGTTTTCTGCTCAGGTTGGTATCTTAGGTTAGTATGAAAGAAACCAATTTCTAAATTCTCTGAGTATCCTTCATCAAGAGCTAAGAGTTCGTGAAGTGCTGGTCGCCAGACAAGATCCAAGAATTCGTCACTGGTCTCATAGCTACCGACTCCTAAGCCTATTTGTGAACTCTCGTGTCCCAGGTGGGGTTGCTTACTAGGGGAGTTGTAGTTTATCTGCTTTGGTTTTAGTTTGAGCTTTGACCTAGAAATTAATACTTCTTGCCTTAAAGATGTATGTTTTTCTCCAAGCGATGACCCTGCGACGCGATCGTCAAAGTCAATTAACTCTAAAAGTGTATCTAAAATCCTAGTCTGATCGGCAGCGCTTGCAGCGGATGGTTGCTTTGAGAGCTGCGAGACTTTAATTTTTTTTGAGAAAAGCTGATCGACCACTGCCCGCTGTTTTCGGCTCAAATCGTTGTATCGCACTAAGAACTTCGTTAATACGGATGGCTCAATTGAGATGGACCTTACAAGCCCTGGACTATTTGCGACAGCCCTTAGTGTGTCAGCAGGTATCACCCAAGCTTTGATGGACCTTTTGAGGTTTAGCTGAGGTTTTACCGCCTCAAGTAACGTAAGGATAACAGCTGAGCAGTTGTCGTCAAAATAAAAGTAATCGACATGATGAGAGCCTATTTCCCAAAGGCAAAACAGTAAAAACTCGATTTCCTCTGGTGAGAAATCTAATTCATATTGCCAGAGATCACGGCGCTCGGCATTGTTATACTCCTGAACTTTCATAAAATATGGTGTTAGCTGATACTTACCAGGGAACTGACCTAAAACACCTTTTAGAGTGTATAAAATTGCATTGGATGTGTCTGGAAAGGCGGAAAAGTTAATCGACTGATCAAGGAGATCAGCGGACATGCCTTCCTTTTTAGATCTGTGGAGTCTTAAGAAAGTATGGCCGAACATTGATGCTGGGTTGTCGGGGTAATAAGAAGAAAAAACAAGCGACAGTCTAGCGAACCTATTATTACCAATCCATTTTTTAAGTTTAGTGCACGGGACCTCAGGTAGCTTAGATTGGTCGATCGTGAGGTGCCTTCCAAGCCATCTAAACCTCGCGGGATAAGCGCATAACGGGTGGTGTCCGATCGGTTTGTTGGGGTTTATAGGAGAAAAAAAAGCGGCAATGGTTGCACTAAGTTCAGCTTTGGGATTTTCTTTGCCGTCCTTCGCCAAATAGAAGGTTTCGCTGTCAATGATTCCTATATCGTCGCCGAACCAGGTATTGCTGTAATATAGTATTTTTTTCCAGGATGCTTTCTTATGAAGATTATTTCGAACAGCTTGGTCTATCAAGCCTTCTGCATAAGACGACGCGCGGAGCGGAGAGTAGAGAAAAAAAATGGCGCAGGTCGTAACCCACGCCATATTTAAAAACTTCAAATTAAATACGGGCTCTTGCACAGGTACCGTTTAGGGTTTCACTGTTAATGATGACTCCCCGGTATTGATCGAGAGCAACTTTAGGATTGCTCGAAGAAAAAATTTCTCCATAGTTTTTCTGGCTTACGCGAGCAAAGTCATTTATGCGGTCCGAACAACCCAGCACTTCTGCAAATGCACGTAGATGTCTTCCATCTCCTTGCGCGGCATCTTTAGCTAGTGAAGCAAAGTTTGCGGTCATAAAAACTTCTTGCTCTAGCTGAGCCATATTGCGGTTAACTCTACAGTTCGAAGACCCGGTTGAAATTCCGAAGGTCTGCACTCCCGTAGCATTTAAGGTCGCCGCAGTGATTTGTCCCATAGTGTCATTTTTCTTGATCACTAAAGATCCGAGGCCACAGCCAGCCATTCCATAAGCATAGGATCCACTCGAAGTCATTGAATCTGATGACATGTCTTCGGTCATTTCGACCTTCTTCTTCTTTTTCTTTCTACGTTTTTTCTTTTTCGCAAAAGCTGAGCCATCAACGATCAGTAGCGATGCGACCAGTGACATTAACGTCAATATTTTAGAAATTCTCAATGTATTTTCTCCTTAAGAAGTAACAATAGATTTAGATATTAATATGCTTGCAGTTAGTTCTAAAAAGTTCGTCTTTCATCAGCTGAGCCTTTGTTGCATCTAGCACCGCAATGGCTCCAGGGGCGGTGAAAATTTCGCCATAGCCGTTTTGAAGGTGTGATGAAAACTGAGGTAATACCGACGAGCTGCATCCAAGGGTTTCCGACAAAGCTGATAAGCTCTCGCCTTGACCGCGTGCCATGTCTTTAGATAGGGTGCCAAGGTTAGCTACTACAAACTTTTCTTGCTCAACAATCACGGCCATATCGGATGTTGGCGTACAGTTTGAAGTTCCTGAGGTAATTCCAAAGTACTGGTTATATGCAGTACCGTTGGTTGTTGCTGCTGAAGTTTGGCTCCCGCCTGGATCAATTATTAGAGACCCTAATCCACATCCAGCTACTCCATAATTTCTTTTTGCACTTGCTTGCCCTGACACTATTGCCAAAGAAAGCGCTGCGACTACCGTAAGAATACGTAACATTTCACCTCCAAAATTTTTGTTCGAATTAATCCTAACTGATATCTGATCTTATGGGAATCTCATTTATTTTCAAGGTTCTTTGTCGCACTTCGCATCCGGTGAAAACATTTCTCTGGGTTCGGGTGTTGTTCACAGAAAAATTTCGCGAGCTTTAGCTTAAAAGGGCTGTCGGGTGCTTGGAACGCCTGTGTATGACCGGCTCCACGCAAAAGCCAAAAAAACTTTGGCTTTGAATTTAGAGCATCGTAGATACTTTTGCCCTCTTCAATGGGGATTATTTGGTCAGCATCTCCATGAATCACTACTGCTGGGGTGACTATTTTTGTGGCATATGTCTCGGAATCTAGTCCGCTACTAACCAGTAAGGACAGCGGGTACTGTAGTGGCCACGTTAGCCAAAGCTGTCCGAGCTTTTTCCTAGCAAGCCGTCGGTAGGCCCCGAAACTGCTCTCGATTGCAATAGCCCTGAGGTGACGAGCCCTGCCTTTGACAATAGATGGTATCGCGACAGCGCCACCTAAACTTTGAGCTACTATGAAAAAAGGCATGTTTAATTTATCTAGATAGGTCAGCACAGTTCTGCCATCCTCGACCAACCCTTCTCTATTCGGTGTACCGGTGGAGCTGCCGTAACCCCGGTAGTCAAAAACAACTACATCGTAGCCGTAGTAAGCGAGCCAGGCTACAAATGCAAAGTGCGAAGTCATGTTTTGGCCATTGCCATGAAAATGCACTACAGAGGCAATTTTTTCACCGATTGCTGGTATCTTCCAGGCGGCCAGTGTTTCACCATCTTTGGTTGTTAGCGTGAACGGGTGATACTTAAGACCAGCCCGCGCAGGTGTCGTAATCGTCTCTTTCATCGGCTGGTAGAAAAGATGATTACATGATACTAGAAGCGGTAGTAAGGCGCAGGCTCGGAGAA
Source organism: Oligoflexales bacterium (assembly GCA_028282865.1). Lineage (GTDB taxonomy): Bacteria > Bdellovibrionota_B > Oligoflexia > Oligoflexales > CACXFL01 > JANQHA01. Next base: position 406 of record JANQHA010000145.1, on the reverse strand, counting down.
ATTTTAACAATATGACTAGATGCTCCCGAACAAGCTTAAACAGCGTTCCGGGCATAGCTTAAGCTATCAGGTGCTTCTTGGCAACTTCAGTGACTGGTCAAGTACTGGTCTCAAAATCGCTGAGCGGCTCTATCAGGACAGAAAACTGGTTGGACTTGATAAAAGATTCCGCGGTATTTCCTAATAGATAACCTTGAATCCCGACCCTAGCTACATTCCCGAGTACTATCAGAGCAGGGTTTATACTGCTTGCAGCATTAACCAATGCCCTAGTGGGGTCTCCTTTTACCAGGTGTGAGATGACCTCGGTGGACTCCAGCTTCTCGGCGTAATCGCATATCGACTTTAAACGGGACTCAGCCTGCTCTTTTTGGCTAGCAACCAAATCATGCAATTGATCGCTAGG
>JANQHA010000591.1 GCA_028282865.1 Oligoflexales bacterium | reverse complement strand
TTTTCCCGACAAAGGTACTGGGGAGAACCTATTCCTATTCTGCGCGACAAAGATGGAAATCACACCGCAGTTGATGAGAATGATCTTCCCGTGGTACTTCCGGAGTTGGATGATTTTAAACCCGCTGGCAACGGCGAATCTCCGCTTGCAAGAGCTAAAGATTGGTTGACAGTTAAAACTAAAGAGGGGCAGACTCTTCAAAGAGAAACTAATACTATGCCGCAGTGGGCAGGCTCGTGTTGGTACTATCTTAGGTTCATCGACCCAAAAAACTCTGAAGCCCCCTGGGACTCTAAAAAAGAAAAACACTGGATGCCGGTTGATTTATATATCGGTGGGGCTGAGCATGCAGTTCTTCATCTACTCTACGCACGTTTTTGGCACAAGGTACTTTATGATCTTGGCCATGTCAGCACTAAAGAGCCTTTCAAAAAACTAATCAACCAAGGAATGATTTTAGGGGAAAATGGCGAGAAAATGTCAAAAAGTCGTGGCAATGTCGTCAACCCAGATGAAGTAATAGCTGAGTGGGGAGCCGACTCCATGAGGTTATACGAAATGTTTATGGGGCCACTTACAGCGGCCAAGCCCTGGCAAACTAATGGTATCTCTGGTGTCAATAGGTTTCTAAAAAAAGTATGGAGGCTAGTGATAAACGAGAATACCGGAGAGCTGAACAGCAAGATCTCAGACTCAGAAGACAGCATTGAAATAAAAAAACAACTTCATAAAACCATAAAGAAAGTAACTATTGATACCGAGCAACTAAACTTTAATACGGCAATATCAGCAATGATGGAGTTCTTAAATTCTACACAAAAGGCTGATCAAATTAACAAAGAGACAATCGAGAAACTTGTTCTTATGCTTGCTCCTTACGCCCCCCACATAGCCGAGGAAATGTGGCAAAGATTAGGTCATTCAACATCTCTGGCGTATCAGCCTTGGCCTAAATACGACGAAGACTTAGCTAAGGAAGATAAAATTACTATATCAATACAAGTAAATGGCAAATTGCGGGCTACCATCGAAGCTGATAAAGATAGTGATAGAGAGCAGCTACTAGCGGAAGTGAAAACGATAGAAAATGTTAAAAACCATTTAACGGGCAAAGAGATAAAGAAGGAAATCTACGTTCCCGGCAAAATCATCAATTTTGTCGCAAAGTAGCGTTCAAAGATTGCGCGACTTTATCAATTTGATCCTGCGAGACGCCACAGGTTCGAGTTAGAAATGCGGCGACACTTCCGGCTTGCTGAATTTTACCAACAAAATTGCGCATGCGGTTGTACTTATCCTGATTAACTCCACCAGATTTTCTATAGTCGCATTCGATGGCATCAATCATTCGTTCATCAAGAAAGCCATTTCTTTCCGCTACCAGCGCAGCAATCAAAGTAGACACGGTGCCAGTTCGGTCCCTACCAGCATCACAATGAATCAATGTCCGTCGCTGCTTTGCCAGCGAATCAAAAATATTAGTTAAAAAACCGCAGGCCCCTCGACGCATTGCATCATTTTCCCACGCGTCCATAAATTCTAGGTTATATAATTCGGTTTCAAAGTTATAAAACTTGCCGATAATGTTTTCACCAAAATTGCGACAAAAATACCGCTCTTCGCGTTCGGGCGTATAGTTAAGCGAGTATATATCCTGCGGACTGCCGACCCGGTAGCACCCCCAGCCAGAAAACCATACATTTGAGCGCAAAAGTAGCCCCTCATTAAAAATTTCCTGTCCGTAGCATTCGTTTATACTTGTAGCTAAATCTCGAAAGTTCTTGTCGTTAGCAATACCTTCCCACTTTATCTCTAGCCGCAGTCCGCCATCATCGGGAAAACTTCGAAGCTTGACCCAAAGGGCAAACAGCGACAAAACGACAAAGAAAACGAGTAAAGCCCAGGTTATTTTTGATCTGCGTTGAAATATTCTCATGGTATAGACATAATAACGGAACGAGTTGCTAAAGGCTAGAAACTTAGACTAGCTGAACCAGGAGAAAGCGATGAAAGCAATCCAAATGACCGAAGGCTTGTACCAATACAACTTAAAACACAGTTTCACACCCCTTCCGATTCTTAAAAGGATTGAGGATGAGACCAAAAGTAGACCTGATGCAATCATGCAAATTAGCCCTGACCAGGGTTCGTTTATGGCGATGATGGTGCAGCTCATAGCAGCTAAAACTGCCATTGAGATTGGTTGCTACACTGGCTACAGCGCTATTTCTATCGCTTCAGGCCTAGCTCCTGACGGAATACTATATTCATTGGACATTGATGATAAAGCGATTGCCACTTCAAAAAAATACACAGTCGAAGCGGGGCTAAATGACAAGATTCGCTTTATTCATGGACCTGCTATGAACTCACTGGAAGCCATAAAAAACCAGTTACCAGCTAACAGTGTCGACTTTGCTTTCATTGATGCTGACAAAGAGAATCAGATCAGCTACTACGAGGCACTGTTAGACCTATTGAGACCCAACGGCCTTATTATTGCCGATAATGTACTTTGGTCCGGAAGGGTTATTGATGATCACGCTTTAGCCTCAGAAAAGGACACTAAAGCCATCGTAGCATTTAACCAGCACGTTAAATCTGACAAACGGGTAGATGCCACCATGCTTCATATTTCAGATGGGCTCTACCTAATACGAAAAAAATAGATAGGTATGACTACCTCACCGCCTAAGAATAAGACGATTGAGGCAAGCTCATCCGAAAAAAACTTTCAATATTGAGATCTACGTAACGATGAGCCTCTACCTGGCAAGCTGATTAGCACGTTCAATAGCGGCGCTCATATCTGGGAGCAAAACTACATCTGGAACAATCTGCATGTAATTAATTTTACCATCTTTATCCAAAACCAACACTGCGCGTGCCAAAAGTTCGGGGCCTTTTATCAATAAACCACTCTCCTTGCCAAAAGCAGCCGATTTATAGTCAGAAAAATACAAAATATTTGTCAGCTTAGCTTCTTTGGCAAAACGAGACTGCGCCATAGGTAGATCGCGACTGATGGTAATGCGTTTAACGGTTGGTTTGATGCTTTTGGATTCGCCCAATATATGAGACTGCTCCTCACATACCGGTGTATCAACCGAAGGTACAATATTAACAATGGAGACTCCCCTTTCGATCTCGAAACCGCTCTTCTTAGCTAGACTGACAAAATCCTGTCCAACACTAAGTTTACCTTTATAAAGAGGTGCAACCTTACCGCCCATTTTTACCGATGTCCCAGCTACAATCGAGTCCTTGCTGACCGACATATCCTTTTTGGCCGTAGTCGCGCAGGAAATGAAACTAAAACTTAGAATAAAAATCACAACATTCATATTAAACTCCTTATTAAGACCTAATATATCTACTTTGGATGAGGTTTATTTGCAAATGAATACCTGTTATAATTGTAGGGAAAAAGTGAGGCCCCGTATGAGAAGGCATTTAGTTCTAGCCCTTTTAACCAGCAATCTAGTTAGCACATATAGTCACGCAGGGATAGGAGACTCACTTCGCAACTTAGCAGGTAAATGCAGTGATCTTCAAAATAGTTTTAACGATCGCGTTATTTCGGCTATCACCAGCGAGCTTGCCCCCAAATTAGAATCGGTGCCAAATACAGCGGCGACGATATTAGGGCAAATAAGATCTCTAAGCTGCGCTTCAGGAGACTGTGCCATCACAGTCTCAACCACACTAACCAAAGAGGGCGCACTTGCACTTTGGAGAATTTATCGATTTAACTCACAACTCGATGACATAAAAGAGCATATCGTTATACCGCTAGTGGGTGATCTTAGAATAATTCGAAAAAACCTTAATAGCAATAACCAGGAGGTTGCACGGGCAGTAACCAGACTCATCGTCTATTCAGTAGAGACTGAAATAAAGCTATCAAAGATGTTATCAGAAAGCATCACCGTTAAACCAGTGGCCATAGCGACCGGTGTCGCAACAGGAAACATGCTCCCAGTACTTAATAGTTCAAATGCTGCGGAAGAGGTCGCGCAAATTTTTGTTAGAAGAGTTTTTGGTCATGTTTGGAATGCTTTATTTTCTGCAAATCTCAGTTGGGCGGAAAGAGCCGAGCAACTCGCCAGCGTCGAGACATTTATTCAAAAATTCATGGGCGATATAAACAAGGCTGTTGGCTGGAATGAACTAGAAGCAGAACTAGCAAAATGGGAGCGCGATCACCAAGGTGGTAAGAACGAAAACGAATCACCAGAACCAAGTGAAAAGCCCCTAGATAACTAACCTCACTGGACTCTCAATACAGTCAGTCGGACTAAACCGGCCTTTATCATCTTTACTAAGAGATGCCAAAGACACCTTCGGGTCGTGGGTGAAAAAGAACTTCCACTTTTCTGCAAGCATATCTGTATAAAGCTCTTCTTTTTCATCGATGACTAGCTCCGCATACCTATCGTAGCCCATCGTAACCGGAAGATGCACCCAAGCACACCCTGGCACTAAGTCTCCAGCGAACACTATGGTATCTTTCTGCCCAGCAATACAAACATGCATTTGACCAGGAGTATGGCCCGATGAATAACGAAAGCTTAAATGCTCTTCTAATACCCCAGGTATATGGGAGCCATCGATAACGACTAATCGACCACTACTCTGGAGAAGGTCATAAAAGCCAGGAATATAAGATGCTCGATCACGAAAATGAGGCTTCTGACAGCGCTCTAGCGCCTCAGTACCGACCACATATTTAGCATTTGGAAATAACAACTGATTTTGGCCGGCCTGGATCTGTTCGTAACTTGGCAGAAGCCCTCCAGCATGATCGAAGTGGAGGTGACTAAGGATGACATAATCAACTTTTTCCTGCTCGACCCCTAGGGCTGAAAGATTTTTCATCAGCATATGCTCTTCCTCGTCGACCCCATACCTCTCTGCCAGAGCTGGGCTAAAAAACCTCCCAACTCCCGTCTCACATAAAATTTTGAGATCCCCAGTTTCAATGAGCATCGCTCGACAGCTCAGTCGAACTCTTCCCCGATCATCGGGCGGCAACCATCGTTGCCAAAGTGCTCGTGGTACATTGCCAAACATGGCTCCTCCATCCAAACTTTGATGGTTACCTTCGACCGCGGTTATGGTTATTTCCCTAGATGTAGCGTTCAAAATTTCTCCTCACACTAAATATCAAACCTATTAAAATCACGCATTTATCAAATCTTCATTTTACTCATGCTGCCCATTCTTTACGCGAA
>JANQHA010000554.1 GCA_028282865.1 Oligoflexales bacterium | reverse complement strand
TTCGCGGGTGGCGCCTGAAATTTTATTTAAGGCCGAGCCAGGCCAACTGTTCGTTATCCGGGTTGCTGGGAATGTTGTAGGTGCGAACGAATTGGCTTCGATAGAGTATGCTGCCTTGGTTTTGAACGTCCCATTGTGCCTGGTTGTCGGGCATACAAGCTGTGGTGCTGTCGCTGAAGCAGTGCAATGCCACCATGAGAATAGAGAGTCTCCGACGGACTCGTTGGTGAAACTAGTGAGCCATATAACGCCTGCTGTTAAAGATGTAGCCGAAGGCGGCGGCAGTCACTCCGATCAGGATGAATTTGTTCTAAAAGCTATAAAAACACATACAATTCGAATGGCAAATCTGTTATCTGAGAAAAGTCCACCTTTGGCTGAGAAGGTTAAAAGCGGAGACCTGGTAGTCCGCCCAGCGCTGTTTGATATGAATGTAACTCAGTTGCAATGGTTGGACTCTAATTAGCAATATTTTAACTCACATATGGGAGAGGCTTTATGCCGTATTTAAGTAGAGTGTTTAAGGACATACCATCTTCATTTGTCGTTTTCTTGGTCGCTCTGCCTCTCTGTATGGGGATATCGATAGCATCTGGCGTTCCCCCTGCCCTTGGTCTTATTACGGGTATCGTTGGTGGCATCGTGACAGGAATGATTGCGGGTGCTCCTTTGCAGGTTAGTGGCCCTGCAGCTGGCCTGACAGTCTTGGTGTTTCAGCTGGTCGATGAATACGGCTTAGCGGCGCTGGGCCCTGTTGTTTTTATGTCCGGGTTACTACAAGTTATGGCTGGCTCCGCGCGGCTTGGTCAGTGGTTTAGGGCCGTTAATCCCGCTGTTATATACGGGATGCTTTCGGGAATTGGGGTTTTAATTATTTCTAGTCAGGTTCATATCGCATTCGACTCAAAACCCGGTGGCACTCCTTTAGAGAATTTGACTTTGGTTCCGGCTGTTTTTGCCAAGCTTGTTTCTATCGAAAACGAGTTTGCTACCGGCTTTGCCGGGTTGATTAGCGTCGTTACTTTGGTCGTTCTTTTTGTTTGGGATAAATATAAACCCTCTTGGCTTAAGTCTATACCGGCGCCATTATTTGGTGTTGTCCTGGCTACCTTGGCTGCTTACATGTTTAGCTTGCCGGTTGAGTACGTCAAACTACCTTCATCTATTATCGCTGCTGTCGGCGTTCCTACATGGGAGCAATGGAAAATACTTTTAGACTCCAGTGTATTTACTAGTGCGATAGGTCTGGCTGTTATTGCAAGTGCAGAAACACTCTTGTGTGCATCCGCTTTGCGTAAGATGAGATCAGATGCGGAAGTTCGGTACAATAAAGAATTAGTGGCCCAAGGGCTTGGTAATACGGTCTGTGGTTTGCTTGGTGCGCTACCTATGACTGGTGTCATTATTCGAAGTAGTGCCAATATCGCGGCTAATGCGCAAACCAGGTGGTCTGCTGTTTTTCACGGAGTGTGGCTTCTTTTATTCGTCTTAGCTGTGCCGGAGCTTTTACAGTTTATTCCTATGGCTGCTTTAGCAGCTGTGCTTATATATACCGGCGTTAAGCTGGTGAATCCAGCGATTGTCAGAAGCTTATCGAGGTATGGCCGGCCTGCGGTAACTATTTATTTTATTACCTTATTTGGAATTGTTTTTACCGACCTACTGACAGGTGTGCTGTTAGGGGTCTTAGCCTCTTTTATCCGGCTACTGACTATTTTTTCTAATCTTAAAATATCGCAGTATCGCGAGGGTCATAAATTTCATGTTGTGATTAAAGGTGCTGCTACCTTCTTGACACTACCTAAGTTGGCTCACTCGCTAGAGAGTATTGCACTATCTGAAAAGGTCGCTATCCACTTTGATGAGGTCTTTTATGTGGACCACGCTTGTATGGATTTACTCGAGTCACAAAAGATGCAGCGAGAAACCTCCGGGGGAGCGCTAGAATTTGATAGTTCGAGGCTCAAATTTACTTGGAGGTGTTCCGAAAGTGGCACAATATCGTACCCTGGTGATGGCAAGCTTATCGCTGCCGAAAGTCACCAAGGCTAGCTATAGCCTAATCAAGATTCGAGATTGCTAACTTGTTCGATAAATAATTTCTCGCAAAGCCTTAAGGTTCGGTTTGTTCTAAATGCTATGTCTAGCCCAGCGTGAAATAGCTTAGAAGAAGGTAGTAGGTTGGTTATAGTTCCTCTTCTGACTTCGCCTTCAATCATAAAATCTGGTAGCATACCAATACCGTAACCCGAAAGGATCACATGCTTCGCGATTTCTAAACTGGGTACGACAACATTCGGCCTTCGGTGTTTTAGTGTGGCAACCAGAGATTTAGAACGTTTATTAAGAAAAGCAGACAAACAAACAAAATCCTCGGTCAGGTCGATTAGTTCTTTATCCAGTATATCTTTGCAAGTTTTAATTGGCCCAGTCGCTTTTAAGTAGCTGCTGGCTGCGCAGAGCGAGTGTGTAGACTTAACGATTGGCTTTCGGTTAAACATCTCTGGGGATTTGAATACTACGATAAACCCGAGATCTAATCGATTTTCGATCAAGTCTCTTTCGATGCTCTCAGAGCTTCCATCAGTAACTTCAAATGAGACATTAGGGTGTTTTTTGCAAAATTTGCCAACCGCTTTACCTACCTGGAAATTTACACTGTAATTATGGTGCGCTCCAAGCCGGATATGCCCCTCAACTGTTTTTCGGGATTTCTTGAGTTTGATAACGCTCTCACTAATTTCATTTAGATTTTGCTTTGCCGACTTATAGATACATTCTCCATCTGGTGAAAGAAAAATTCTTGAATTTTTTCGCTCAAATAGCTTCAACTCTAGCTCGTCCTCCAATATTTGTATCTGCTGTGAGATGGCTGATTGGCTGCGCCTCAATACCCTAGCTGCATGGGAAATTGAGCTAAACTCGGCTACTTTGATAAAAGTGCTTATTTTGTTGTAGTCCATAAGTTTTTTCACCATAAATTAGTTAAATTTCTAATTATTCTTATAAGAATAAATCCCTTATAAAACAAACCAGTAGATATTTCATGCGAAATATTGACGGGTGGTAGCTCTAGAGATATAAGACCCGGGAATCTTAGGATCTACATATAACTGAGACTTATATGGTCGTTGTTTTACGATTTGAGAGTGTCAAGGCTAGTAAAGGAATTTTAAGTTATGAAAATTTTAGTTCAGGTCAGTTTGCTATTAGGAATGCTGAGTTGTGTAACCACTTCTGAGGCCCCTCTTTCCCCCCAAGCTTCTAATAAAACTGTTGTAGGTTGGAATTTTGATTGGGACGACAATATTATGTATATGCCAACTAAGATTGTCTTATTTAAGAAGAATAGCAATCAAGAGTTTTTAATGGATACAGGGTCCTTTGCAGTTCATAGAAAAAGTATCGGTAAGCCCGGGCGTTATATTTTTAAAGGGAAGAACCTCGCTAATTATCAAGTGCTGACCGCTAAGAATAAAAACTCATTTCGGTATTTTCGTGATGGAAAGAATCAAGAAAACTACTTTCTTGATGATTTGAAGGTTGCTTTTAAGCAGAGTGAATCGGTTTGGAAAGGGCCAAGCTGGGATGCATTTGTGTTTGCTTTGGGTCAACAGTCATCAGCAAAACGAACTACCATAATAACTGCTAGGGGCCACAGCCCAAAAGCTGTCATCCAAGGTTTGAAGTACCTTAAAAAAATCGGAAAGATTAAATATCTAATTCCTGAAGGAAATATTTATACCGTAAGTAACCCTAAAATTTCTGCACGATTTTCAGCTAAAGGAGGCGCAGCTAATCCTAGTGCGATTAAAGCTGAGATTATGAAGACGATTCTTGACGATTTACAAAAGGTTCCCGTCTCTTCTGCTATTAAGCCCTCAATTAATAGAGATGGAAATGGGGTCGTTCGCCAGCATTTATGGGGATTTTCGGATGATGATTGGGGGAATTACGAAAAGGCAGTCTCAGTCTTGTCCTCTGGAGTTGCCAAGAATCGATGGCCAAATGTAAAAGTAGTTGTTTTTTACACAGGTCGTCACGACAAAAAGCGCAAACAGCAGATTCGTGTCCTTAAATCCGACGGATCAGTGCGGCCGAGAATCGCCGCAGAAGCGCGGGAAGGTTTTGTAAAAGTATTTAGATAAAAGCTGATGATGGACTATTTTTATGACTAGGAGGTCAACATGAAGGCAGTGATTATTAATGGTTACGGGGACAATAATGTACTTGAGTTTACAGACGTAGAAAAACCGCGGCCTGGTAGCGGCCAGGTATTGGTTCAAGTTTACGCCTGCGGTTTAAACCCGGTTGATTATAAACTTCGTGAAGGGGCGCTTCAGGAGTTAGTGAGTTTTAAATTCCCAAGGATCCTTGGGGGGGACATCTCGGGTGTTATTGCCGAAGTCGGTCCAAATGCAGATGATTTTAAAGTTGGCGACGAGGTGTTCTTTTCCCACCCTTTAGATAAAGATGGCGGTTACGCAGAGTATTGTGTTGTAGATCAGAAAATCATTGCTAAAAAGCCACCTTCACTGTCCCATGTCGAGGCTGCTTCCCTACCTGTTGTTGGGCTAACGGCAATTCAAGCGCTTAGAGATTTTGGTGAAATGAAGCCTGGTTCCAAAGTCCTTATTCATGCTGGTGCTGGAGGGGTAGGGTCTTTTGCTATTCAATATGCCAAGGCAAAAGGAGCATATGTATATACAACAGCAAGTGCTAGTAAGTCCGATTATGTCAAATCCTTGGGTGCTGATAAGGTCATAGATTACACCAAGGAGGATTTTGTCGAGATCAGTCAGCAACATGGCGGAATGGACATTGTCTTTGAGTTAGTAGGAGGTGCTAACTATGCTAAGAGTATCCTAGCAGTTCGAAACTCGGGAAAGGTCCCTTGTATTGTCAATCCTCCTGATCGAGATACTAAGAGTTTAGCGGAAGAGAAAGACGTTAAAACTGACTTCATGCTTCTTGATGGCAATCGAAGTGATTTAGAGGAGATTACATCTTTGGTTGAAAGTGGTGCTGTTAAAACCACGGTTTCTAAAACACTGTCATTTTCTGAAGTTAAAAAAGGTCACGAGATGTTAGAATCTGGCCGTACCCAAGGTAAGCTGGTGTTAAAGGTTGTTTGAAACGCTGCTCATGATATAATTTGACGCGATCTGAATGTTGTTGGTTTATGGCTAAGGAGGGCCTTATGAAACTATTTATTTTATCTTTGTCAGTAGTGGGCTTTGTAGGGTGCGGAAAAGTGCCAGCCAGCTCTGGTGAATTGGCTGCTCACCCTGATAAGTCTATTAAAATTAGTACTTTACGATATTCGTTTAAAAATGCCGCCGTGGTTAAACATCTGATCAGTTACTCTGCTGGTCATTTTTTTAAATGCCAACTATTTAGCTCTGTTGGCGATGCCACCAACAAAAATGAAGCTTATCTTGAACTCAAATTTTCTACTGAACCAGATGAATTTGACGTTTACACTAACGAGCAAACGAACAATCTAGGCTTTACCAAGTTTGCCGACTCCCAATACGGTGTTTTTGGTGCTACTTCTCTTTATAGTAACAATGAGCTTAGGCTTTTTGTCAGAGCTTACGAAAGAGGTGTGGCTTACTTAGAGCTGGTTGGCCGTGACTCAAAAGATACTGTTTATGAAATTGATGGTGACGGTACCTTAACAAAAGTCGAGAACCTAAGTGAATTTATCTATGGCCCACCACCTATTTCCCATAGTTCAGCTAGGTATTATGTCATTGCATATGGTAAATGTTTTGATGGTTGATAACTTTTTAAAATAGTTGTCAGTTATCGTTCAATAAACTGTGCAATAAATCTACATTTATCATTGATGAAATTTTGGATATATGCTCTAATTTTATCAGTTTTTCTTTGGATAGATTAGAGCTTCGGCGTCAAACTCCATGAAGGGAGTATTGTGTTAGAACATGGAAGTACTAAGGCATTAGCGTGTTTATTTATAATTTCCCTTGCCATTAGTTTGTCCTCGTGTGGCAAGAAAAAAAGAAATCATAACCCACCGGGTAATTTTGCTTTAACTGGTAGTCCTGAAACCTACGAAAAGCTGCAATGGGTTGCAAAGGTAGGTAGAGTTCTTCGAAATGGTAGAGAGCTGTCGGACACACAGGTTGATCAGCTCTCTCTACTATCGAAGGATCAGGTTATTGATGATCTGATGAAGGATGCACTCTTTGGAGATACAGTTGTTGAGTTTAACTTAAGTTACTTGGGGTTCAAGTCTGATTATCTGCTTTATCCGGGGCAGTCACTGTTGTCACGCTTTTTCTCAAAGGTAGAGTTTCCAAGTGCGATAAGTTCTGCTAGCGAAATTATGAAAAATGGTGATTATTTTAAAATATTTAATTTAAAGCAGCCGATGTATGCAACACCGTTGGTATTAAATGCTTTCTTTGAAGAGGAGGATGCTGGGAAAACTACCGAAGAACTTTTAATAGAGGCTTATAATCAGTTTATATTCACGGCTGATGAGTTGGTAAAAGTCTTAGATGATAGTCCTAGTCCTGATAGTTTTTGTGAAAGTTTCTCCGCTTTAGTATATAGAACAAGCTTATTCTATGCATTTGGAATAGAGTTTAGGTCTGGACTTGGACAGTCTGATCATTGGTTTGGCGATCTCACAAGGTACTGTCAGGATTTTCCTTATGCGAACCCTTTACCTGATTTTAGGCCTAGGCTAAAAACAATAAAAGAAAATTTAGAAGTTCTTTATCAATACCTTCGGACCATGCTTCCTAAAAACTACATCGTAAAATCTTTAACTGATCTCCGTAAGTACGATAATAAAATACTTAAAATGGAACTGGAAGGAAGGATGCTTACAGCAGTCGGTTTTTGGCGTAACCTCCCTAATTCCTCTACTAATTATAACCGCAAGCGTGCTGCGTATGTTCTTAAGCGATTTTTTTGCGATGACCTGACGCCTATAAATGTAGCGCTTCCTGCGGGGCATTCGGGAGATCAACATGCCTCAGACCCTGGTTGTCAAGCTTGTCATTATAAGCTCGATCCGATGGCTGGCTTTTTTCGCAATTTAGGACGCTCAGGTGTGAACTACGAATCTCAGGAGGGAATATCTTTTGATGATGATGTGAATGTTGATAGAAAAGAGTATATAAGAGCTTGGAGAAATGAAGGAAATACCGCTAGACCTTGGAATATCGGATATATTCGCTCTATTAGCGATGACTCATTAAATAATTATTCAGCTAATTTAGCGAACCCGGAGTTGCAAGATTTATTTGATATTATTAAGCAAGCACCGGAGGCAAAAAAATGTTTGGTTAAAAATATGTTTAAGTATTTTGTCGGTGAGACTTTTACTCTTGATGCAGGGTATTTGGATCACTTAACCTCTGAGTTTGAGAAGAAGGCTAAGGAGAACTCAGCGGTAGCTTTTAAGGAGACAGTTAAGTCTCTGCTAACCTCTAATACTTTTAACATTAAAGATCCGAAATCTGGTGAATGCTATGACTATCGACCGGGCGTAGATCCTGATGGCTTACCACCATGCAAAGTCTCTTTTGTGTTGAATAAGAATTGTTCTAGCTGTCATAAGGGAGCTGGTGCGCAGGGTGGTTTGGATTTATCTTCTTGGACAGAAATAGATTCTGTTAACAATAAATTCGGCTTCCCACATAAAGTCGATGGCAACCAGCTTAGTGGATCAGAGACCTTCAAGAGAATCGTTGATAGGTTGACTACAGATGATTTAAGGCTTCGAATGCCTTTAGATATTCATATTGAAGCTGGAGAGCGAGAACAGCTATATCTTTGGTCTCTGGAAATGATCGAAGAATATTAGGTTTATAGCAAGGAGGCTAAGTTGTTTTGTTGTCTTAGATTGGTCGTAGTCACAATAGCCACAGTGTTGGTGGCGGGCTGTGGGATAAAGCCTAAAGGAAAAACCGATAAGCCGCTTGTGAACAACAAGCCAGTAAATTATGAATTGATTGGAGGGTTTCGAGGTTACCTAGTGACTAACCAGGTCATTAAAGACCGGGTGATTCAAGAAGGTATACCCTTTGAGCTAGCCGGCTATTTTGAACTCAAAGAAAACCAAGAGGAAAATATCTTTAGTGATATTACGCCGAACCTAAGGAGCTTGCTGGGTATAAATGAAGGCAACGGAGTAAATAGTGGCTATAAAAATAACCAGCCGAACTCAATCAATATGCTTCTGTGGTATATCGCACTTAGTGGGTTGGCGACCGATATGGCAGATACCTGTGATGATCATTCAAATCTTTTCAACCAGAAAACAGATGATATTCTTGCTAAGTTGTGTACTTGGCCTGAAGCAGAATCCAAAAGCGACAAAACCTTACAAGAGCTGTGGCAGCTATTGATGGATTATGATGCGACTAACGAAGAGTTTCTCGTTTGGCGTGCTTATGTTCAGAGTGACGAATTTTCTAAAAATACCAAAAAAGAGGCTATTTTAAATATGGTGGTTTCGATTCTATACAATCCATACTTTTTATTGAAGTAGTAGTGAGGGTGTCAATGATTAACCAAGAAATTTCACGGAGAGATTTCCTTAAATGCTCGAGTGCTAGTACCTTATCATATTTGGCAGCACCATACGTTTTTTCTGATGTAAGTCACGCTAAAGATCAAGAGCCTCATTTTGTTTTACAAGTGGTGTTTCCAGGGGGTATGGACACTCATTACTTGTTTGATGCGCGTCCCTTAGAAATGACTAAAGAAAAATTGATCCAAAACTATATTGGTGAGGAGCCAAATATGTGGATCGGGCGTAATGGTCAATCCACCCTTGCAACAAAGCTTACTAACCCTCTAAAGCCTTATAAAAACTACTTCAGCGTTATAAACGGTGTTGTTATGGAGCCGACTTTTGATGGTCATGAGCAAAATATGTCGTTTTGGTATACGGGAAACCCTTTTGGTGGTGAGTTCTATTTACCCTATTTAAATAGCTCTAATCTCCCTTTGGATTATGTGGAGCTAGGCAAAGGGAAAGTTTTTGTTTTGATGTCAAACACGAGTAAAGGAGTACCTCTTAGCAATAAATCCGTTGCCGGGCTTATAGAAAAGATGAAAATGGTACCTAAGCTTGGTCCGAAAAATCAGCTCTTCAGCTACCTAAGTCAGCGGATGTCAACGATCAGTAAAACGGGTACAGGCGGGTTTTCTGGTGGTGCATGGGCGATGCACGATGCGCTAAAGGCAGTGCCGGACCTGGCTAGTCGAATTGAACGGATGGAGCTAGAACGTATCCAGGAGGAACAAACTAAGCACTCGATAACTTTGATGAGTCAATTGTTTAAGACTGGGATTGCGAAATCAGCTTCACTGGTATTTGATACTGACCTTTCTGATGATATTAATCTCGACACTCACTCAGGTGAAGATGCTAAAGGGTTGCCAGAGGATTTGACTAAGTTAATGGGCGAAGTCGCCACAGTGTTTAAGTCTTTAAAAGATACTGCCTATGACGAAAAGCGCAGTATGCTTGATGTTACCACAGTTTTGGTAACAACCGAATTTGCTAGAACAATGAGACAAAATGGTACCGAGTTTGATGATTGTGGAACTGATCACAATCCTCTAACTAATACGGTGCTTATTGGAGGTAAGGGTATAAAAGGTGGTATGGTGGTGGGGTCTTCAGACTACGAATCTACAAAAGCGGAAATTTCAGCTGCTCATAAATCTTTTGACCCATACTTACTTAAAATAATGGGAAAGCCATTTGATTTTGATGCTATGAAAAGTAGAACTGACCTCCCAAAAACCTACAACCCAAAGGATTATTTAACCGCCTCTTGCGTCATTAATACGGTCTATAAAATGTTTGGAGTATCCTCCAAACATTATCGACTGATAGAAAGAAACGGTGCGGTTGCTAGGACTCTTGATGGAATTCTTGTGTAGTGAGGTTCTTGATATTGCTTGTTAAATAGAAACCTTAGCATTTAACTCGCAATACCTAACAACACTACCCGTGGAATCGGCCTCTTTAATCCACTTGCAGAATAAGGTGATATCTACTGAGTCCACTACGACAAATCGTCCTTCATCGTGACTATCAGAGATGATTAGACTATTGCTAGTGATCAGGTCGATCGCCTTCGATTTCATTCCAGGGTGATAACCAACGATAGCTTTGTCGGAGCCTTTGGGTGGCTGACCGGCCTCTTTTGATCTACCTTCTGCGGAGTTTTGCTGTTTTTTATCGGCATCTTTGGCCTTATAGAAGTCGCAGCTAGCGCATGATACAATTACATAAATTGTGCCTATAACCGTTGACCACTTTCTATTCATATTTCCCCTCAAAATGTAGGCTCAAATATCTTACTCTGACTGTTAAGGTCTCGGATGTCGCTACTCATAACTAGAAGTGTTCTAGATATTTTATATCCTTACGGTCGTAAGTCAATATCTGTATAGTGCAGACAGAGTCTGCACCAATGAGCGTTTTTTTCGGCTGAAATTAAGAAATTTTGGTGTAAATTGGGCTTTAGAGATCTTAATCTCCTGAAATGGTCCCAATGAGCTGACAATACTGGCCTGTCAGTGATGCGACTTCATCGCAGTGTTTTAAAGCATCGTCCTCAGCCATTCCTAACGTTGGAGCGCAAGAACCGGAAGCCGTGATGTCCTGACCTGGTACATAGCTAGCTTGCCTTGCAAGAGCGCAATGTCCACCAGGATTATCGGAGATAACGATTGTAGCGCTAGTTCCAAAGGCAGAATTTAAGCGACTGCGGACTTTGTAGTAACTGCTATCTGATCTAAAAGCATAATTTAAGGTATTACCGCTCCACTTGAAAGCGACCCCAACATACGTCAGGTCTGAAGATGATAGATCATCTGATTTTGCGGTGAACGAAATAAGCGTCAGTGCTAAAGCTAATAGTAATCTTTCCATAGATACTCCTTCCAAAATATTTGAGATGGTTTGATCGGTATTTATCTTTTTTAGTGTGCAATGGTCAACGGTTTAATTAGTTGTATTTGTGCTTTCGTTCTCAGAATTAGAACAAAGATATTATTGGCTACTTGACGCTATATCGGTGTGCTGATAATCGTCGTCCAAAGTATATTAATCATAAATGTTAGGAGTTATGTATGAGGGGAATATTTTTTTTGGGCTTGATGGTTTTGTTTAACATTTCCTGTGGGCAGTCAGCTCAGAATTCACTGGTAAAGTTTGATGATAAGCCAGAGCGTGAAATGCTAAAGGAATTAGTCGGAGTAAAATTTTCTAGAGATAATGTAAACTGTTCTTTGTTCTACTTTCTTTTAGCGAATACGAATATTGAAAGCGGGTATGGAAAAAAATGTTCTATAGAGTTTGTTAT